>DATJEQ010000224.1:0-5475 GCA_035496495.1 Polyangiaceae bacterium | reverse complement strand
AGAAATGCCGGCTGGTTGGGTCGCTTGGCGCTCCATGCGAAGCAGCAGGTAGCACCCCACGGCAAATGCCGTTGCGTGCGGCCCCTCGGGGTTGACCTTGCCGTCGATCAGAACACTGAGCGGTAAGACGGCGTGCACCGTGAGCGCCAGCGCCGCACTCCAGGTCACGCTGCCCCCGGTCGTGGCAGGAGCAAGCAGCTTCAACATGCGCCACAACACGAATTGACGGATCAGCCAGCCCGCGACTGACAGCGCTGCGATCATGCGCACCGAGTGCGTGAGCCCCAGCACCAGCGCTGCGGCCGCGTACCACCCGGGGGGTTGATACCTGACCGGATAAGAAACTGTGGGATCGAAGTTGAACGCGCGCTTGTGGGCCAACATCCAGCGCACGCCGTCCACATAGGCGGCGTAGTCCGATCCGCGAACAGGGCCGTCGAATGTGATCGCGTGTTCAATGCGTAAAGAAAGCCCCAATGCTGTTACCGCCAAGGCGAGCAACAACGGCAAGCGCCGTAACAGCGCGCGACGAAAACGCGTCGCTGCACTGAGTTCCTCTACGGGCGCCCTCCACAACATGGTCCTTCACGTTAGCCCGCGACGACCACGCACCCCAGATCCAGGGTGCACATTTCATCCCTCCGATGTGCACACGAATGTGCATATCTCTCATATGCCCGTAAGAGCGTTTACGCCAACCCTCCATAACGGCGTGCCAGCCAATGAGCACCCAGGAGGAGCGCGGCGCTCACTGACCAGCCCCAGGGCGGCAAGATGGGCGAGGTGTGGCGCTCGGCGACTATTTGCGTCATTTCCACGGGCGGCAGCTCGTTGGGTTCGTCCCAGTTGACGGCTTTGCCGCCCGAGATGTGGGCGATGCGCTCCAGCAATTTGGGATTCGGGCGGCTGTCGCTCCAGGCTTCACCGCCTTTTTCGCAGCCGAAGTCGTGGCGCGTCGGGGGGCCGTCGCCGATCTTCACGCGCGCGGTGTAGCCGCCCACTTCCAGCGCCCCCAGATCGATATCGCTGGTGCTCTCGCCGTCTTTACCGCCGTTGAAGGATTTGGATTGTGTTTGTTGCTCGGAAAGCTTGCGCAGCTCGACGGCGATCTTGCCGGTCATGCCGGGCAAACGAGTGACACGCAATTGGGCAGGCACGCCCGCGATGCATTCCTGAGCCAACTCAACCCGCGCAGCTTCATAGCGCGGATCGCGCATGAGCCAACCCAAGAGGCCGTCCCACAGCGCGCCGTAGGATCGTCCGGCAACACTGGCAGCGAGATCGCCAAAGGCTAATCGAAATGTGCTGTCTGCGGCCAACGCAATTGAGCGGCCGTCCCCTGCTTCACCCAGTGCCAGCACCGGCATGGGATCGGCGCCCACTCTGATCTTGGGGTGCTCCCACAGTACAATGGCGCCAGGTCGTGGTGCGCCCAGAAAATTCGCACCGGCGAGACTGGGCAGCTGCCCATTGAGCAACTCGCGCAACGAACGGGTCACCGCCGCGCCCTGCCCAGCGGGCGTATAGACCGGAACAAATTCACTGCCGTCGAAAGCGGGAGCGCCACGCGGTTGCTCCACGGGGAAGATCTCATCGAGCGCGGTGCCCGCATAACTGCCCCCCGCGAACGACGAGGGACCGCCCACCATGATCAAGCCGCCCCCCGTTTTCACGTATTGAGCGAGCGCCGGTAAATACTGAGCTAGCTTGTAACGAATCGCATCGATGTCTTGCAAAATGATGGCGTCGAAGCTGGGCAAGTGCTGCGTGAATAGCTCTTCCACCGGAAAACGGATCAGCGACAGATCCGATTCGCCCGCATTGGGATTGTCGCCGTCACCCCGCAAAATGAAGAACGCCACAACATCGACGGATTGATCCCGCTCCAGCCACATACGCAGCTCCCGCACGTCTTGCGTGGGCCTTCCCGCGAGGTGCAGCAACCGTACTCGGTCGCGCGATACCTCAAAGGTCAGATAGCGGCTGTCATTCTCCGGGACGGTGTCGCCCTGAGGGGACTCTATGGCCACTTGGACCACCCGAGCGCCCGCGCGATCCAGCGTGATTTCTAAAGACACGCTGCCCAGATCGCCTTCCACGCTGACCTTGCCGCGGGCTAGCTCAGCCGGCGCTACCGAGTCGCGCAGTTCGCGCACCACCACGGGGATATCGTTGCATTTCAAACCCTGACACCCGACGTCAATAGTCAAGCTGAGTGGCTGATGTGCCACTGCTGCCCCGACGGCTCGGACGTGGCGAATACTGGCATCCGGCGGAGCGTCGCGCAGCACACTGACCGTGTGTATTGGGACACCAGCAAACGCTTCCTTGAGCGTGTCGTCACTCACTTCGTCTTCGGGGCGTGCCAAGCGTCCATCACTGATCACGAGCACGGCGTCAGGTCGTTCGCCCGCTTCGCGCACGCCGCGATTGAAAGCAGTGACCAAATCGCTGCTTGAGTCAAGCAGCGCAGCGGACGGGGGAGAATTGGGATTGAGCGACACCAATTCAGATTGCGCAAACCCGAACACCGATAGTCGGCCATCTTTGTAGTGCGCCCCCACACTGCGAGCCGCCTGCAACGCGCGGTCGTAACGCGTTGAGCTGGAGGCCCCCAACAACATGCGCCGTGACTGATCCACCAACACCACAACGCGCGGGCCCACTGAGCTGGTTTTTGCCTCCACAATCACGGGCCTGAGCACCGCCAAGGCGCAAATAATGCAGGCCGCTGTGCCGCTCAGCAGAATGCCGACCCCTCCCCGCTCCTTCTGCTGCATCTCGATCAACAGCAAGAGTAAGCTGAGAGCAAACAACGCCAAGGTCAGCCATAGGGGCAGGCCAACCATATCATCGCTGAAGGCTATGCTGCGTGCGTTCATTGTTGGCGCCGCCCACGACGCCGCATCAGCTCTTGCGCGTGGACCTGGTCATCCTTGTAATCCGAACACAGGGAATACATGGCGATGTTGACCGCAAAGCGCAGCGCCATTTCTCGCTCGCTGGCGCCGCCTTCAATGTCGAATGTCCAAGTGCCGGAGTCGTCGCGGGCCAGCGCGCCAAGCAAGTCATGGCTGGCGAAGAGCACCTGCGCATCGCGACCGCGAATGATCGCGTCCAAGTGCGAAGGGCCGGTGACTCTGCCTGCAGGGCCGTCGAGCAGGTAGTAAGATTTGAACAAGACATGCCGTGAATCGAGCTGAACGATGGACGCCTCCGGCAGCACGCGTTGGATCTCGCGCCGCGCCGCGCGCCCAAAGCTGCCCTCCTTTGGGTTGGAGTCATCGACATACAGCAGCCCACCGAGCTCGAAATATTGACGCAAGCGACGCAGTTCTGGCGGCGTGAGCGCAGGTATGTTCCCGTCGCCCACCCACACCAAGAAGGGCTCATGGAGCACATCGCTGCTGTCCGTCATGATTTGGTCGACCACCAAGCGCGCCGGCGAACTGGTGCGGCGTATCACTTCCCACGACCAGCGCGACGGTGCCGATCGACGCGCCGCGTCGACCTTCTGCGCGCCCGTGAGCATCAGCCGCGGATGGAAGGCTCCCTCTTGACCAAATGCGCGTGCCTCACGCGCGATCAAGGGTGCCAAGACAGGCGATAGCCCGGCCCACAACAGCAGCGAGCGCCGCTTCATTCGAAATCGTGGATTTTCCACAACCCGTTCTCCTTGCTCAATTCAACACGGTGTCCGTTGGGTAAATCCACCACGGCGCGATCCCCTTGCATTTTGATCTCAAGGCTTGCGGGATCTTGCAACGCGTTGACCAGCGATTGCATCTTGGCCTCCAACGACTGAGCCGAATCAGTAGTCAGCACGCGCGTCAACCCCGGGTAACTGCGGCGCGCAAGCACTGCACGCAGATCCGAAAGCGCCTGTTCGGGCGTTGTTGCCCGTGCTGGCAATGCAGATGCCGCTTGTAAGAACAGCTCACCCCGTTCCACGCTGAAGCTAGCCAATTCGCCATCCACAAAACGTGCACCCGCTTGGATCGCGATCGCAGCGCGTGGATCCGTCACGCTGCGCGCAAAGCTGCCGATCTCCTGGCGCTGCTCTTTGAGCAACCGCTTCACCCCTTGCGGCCCCAAATCCCGTTGTGCCCGGGCGCTGAGCAAGGCCCACACCGCCTGATCGTCCCCGCGTTTCACCGCGTCGGAATAGCGGGCGAGCACGGGCTTGGGATCGGGCACCGGCTGGGAAGCGCAGCCCGCCACCCCTACCGCCAACAGCGCGATCCGGCTGCGCAATTGCGTCAAAGACCGGGTCATTGTGTGAGAGCTAGCGAAAGCGCGACGAGTTGGCTACCTTTTGTTCCTATGAAATCGCTTCCCCTTCCTTGGCTGTTGGTTGTGGCACTTTGGGGCTGTTCTCAGGAGCCGGCGCGTGCGCCCAACCCGGTGCGGCCCATTGATGAGCCCCGAGCAGTCCGCATTATTGCAAACGCGATCCGCGACGCAGGCAAGATGCCCATTGCGCCCCGCAGCATCCAACTCGAAGGCGGCGATTCGCTGCAGATTGACGTCGGCGTCTCAGGCAGGCAGCTGGGCGTTGCTTATGTGACGGATTCGGACCGCAAGACGATGAAGGGCCTCGGAAGCCCCACGTCGCCCGATGATCTGCTGGTCATGCACGGCATTGGGCCCGATATCGAAACCCGCGTGCTCATCATGCGCGCTGAAAATTATATGAGCGACGACAACACCGTGGGCGATCAACGTGAAGCGTCCACTGTAACTGCAGAAAATCGCATTTCTCGTGACGTTCGCGATTTCCTGGTGCAGGCCGAAAGCGCGAAATGGCCCTAACCCTTGCAGCCCGTGTGCCTCAGATTTTGGGGCGCTTGCGCATTGGCGCTTGTCTCACCGTGGCGTCTATTTTTGTGTGTCTGTTGGGGCTGAAAACCATCGGTGCTTTCATCGCAGTGGTCGGCCTTACTTTGTTGATGTGGAGCCTGCACCAATTGGGCCGATCGGGGCCTGCCTAGATTTCAGCCAGACCGAGCGATTTCCGCCCTCTGGGGTCGGGGTTGAATCAAGTCTCGCTGCGCAGGACGACAATCGCAACTTGATCGCCCAACGCGGGAACCTGACGCGCGGCCAAGCCGAAAGGGCGCTCGGTGATCTCGATCTCTTCAGCGTACGTTTGCTTGGGCTTGAGCTGATTCATGAGCTTTCGGCCGGCAATGGCATCCGCGTTGATTTGGGGGGAAGCGGGCGCGCCATAAACCTGATCTGCCGCCTGCACGAACACATAGAGCAAGGGCTCTTTGTCGTTGCTTTTCGCTTCAGTAATCTGGTGACGCACCGAACCGCGCAGCGCGAATTCCAAGCGATACGCGTAAGCCGCCCAGGACCAACCCGTCACATAGAGGCCTTTAGTGCCCTCCCTGGTGATGACCGGGCTGACTGCCACCCACTGACCGTCGGGTTTACCGCGTACACCGCTCAACTCGGGCATTGTGCCTCGGG
>DATJEQ010000223.1:0-4026 GCA_035496495.1 Polyangiaceae bacterium | reverse complement strand
GGCATTGAGGCCCCGCCGAACATCGAAGGCAAGAGCGAGATCACCTGCGCGCGCTCCGCGACTCAAGGCGAGCTGGGCACCTTGCACGTGGCACAGTGCAAAGATCCCTTCACTGCCCGACACGATCAGCAGCGCTAGCATTCCACGCTGAACCCAGATCACTGCGTTTTGAGCATGGCTCGATACGACTGCTTCAGCACTAGCCGCCAACGCGAGCGCGCCGGCGCCCCACAGCCACAGCGTGTAGCGGGGCCACCAATTCATCGGTTGCAGCACCAGGCACAGCGCCGTGAGCAGGATCACTGAGGCCACAGGCAGCAATCGCCGCCGTTGAGCGCGTAACGGTTGCACCAGGACCCACACCACAGCGGGCAGCGCGAACAGCGGCCAGGCATAACCCAACCCTGCGAGTCGATCGTCGAAATCAACAGCGGGACCTGAGAGCTGCAGCCAAGTGAACGCCGTACGCAGCGCTGCTGGCAACGTGGCGATCTGCGTCGGGGTGTTGTGCGTAACATCCAGGACTTGAGCCATCGTTGCTTGGCCTGGGAAAACTGTGAAACCCGCAACGCTCAGCGTCACGGGCCACAGCGGGTTGCCGGTGTGGATCACGTTGCGCAGCGCCCAAAATGCGCCGGGGCAAATGACAAGACACAGAAGGGCCCATGACGAGAGCCCCACGATTGACAGCGAAATAGAGCCGGCGCGGCGATAGCGCCCCCACAGCGAATACAGCGCCATCACAAAGAGCGGCGCGACCACGAACGCAACGCCGGTGCCTTTAAGCGCCAACACCAGTGCGCCTGAAAGGCCGGCGGCGATCGCCATTTCGCGCCGCGGCTCAAGATCGCAGGCGAACGCGCACAGCGTGCACAGCCAAGCAACGGTTGCGCCGGCAAAGGCCGCATCCACATACGCACTGGGTTCGTTGAGCACCGTCATGGGCACGATCAAGAACAAGCCGGACGCCGCATGCGCAAATTGCGATCGCACGCCGCAGGCACGCGCCAAGTGGGCCAGTGCGAGCGCTCCTTGCAACACGAACACGATGCTGATCGCGCCAGCGAAACGAAATCCTCCCGTCGCAGCGGCGATCACTGCTGAGATCGCCTCTTGCCCCAGCGGGTAGCCATTGCGCACCGCATCGTCCGTATGCACCCATTCAATGCGGCCCAAGTCCAACCACTGAGCGATCACCGGCAAGCGATAGGCCACGGCATCGTAAGCCACGATGGGCAAGAGCAGCGCGCTGCACAACGCGAGCACGGATGCTCCCACACCGAGCCACCACAGCAGACGCGCCGCGATGGCAATGCCGGCCGTAATTGGGGCGGCGTCATCCTCAGCCGCTGCATGGGGGCCCCCGCGTGCGCCCAATGCAAGCCACAGCGCGGCGAGTAGACTCAGAGTGAGAATCCCCACAGGCACGAGGCGCCCAGCCAGCGGGTGTAGGCCCAGCGCGGAAGCCGTCACCACCAGGGCGTGCACGCACCATGGCCACGCCAAAGCCCCGAGTAACCCGCGAGGGGAGGGCCGCCAGCCGGAAGAAAACTGGAATGGAAACGGTAATGACAACGGGTGTTGGTTTCCGCAGACCGGTGAACGTGCGATTGGTTCGAAAGCTTCCGCGGGATTGTGCCGCCGGCAAGCGTTAACATCTGCCCGCCAATGCCCGTTTCCCCACCAATAAAGCGCATTTCTCCCGCCGGGGTCGCATTCCTCGCGGGTTACCTGTGCTGCGTGGCGGCGTTGGTGGGGCGCATTGCTTGGCTCGACGACTGGGGGGCGGCGCGCTGGGCGGTACTGGGGCTGTTCGTGGCCACCGCCCTGCCCGACCGGGTTCAATCCCCCTCGCGCCGATCGCTGGTGCTGGGTGTGTGTTCATTCGCCGCGCTGTGCATGGTGGTCACCTACTTGCCGGATCTGTGGTTCTCCATCGCCTACGAGCTGAACCACGCAAAAAATTATTTATGGAACGCTAATGCCGCGATGGCGCTCTTGCCCGGCAACGACGCTGGCTTTCTGTGGCGGCATCAGATCGGGCCGGTGACCCAGCTGATGGCGTGGATCTACGAGAACGGCTTTGACATGGTGGTGTGGATCCCCGTGGTGCGCTCGCTGGTGGCCTTCGATCCATTCAAAACGGCGCGCTACGCGCTGGGCGCCCATGTGCTGCAGTTCCCGATGATCATGCCCTTCTACACCGCGATACGGGTCGACGAAGTGTGGTCCGTTTTGGGGCATCCCGACATGTTGCAGCGCGGTTGGAACGACGAAGTCAGGCTCGATCTCGGCGCAAACGCTTTTCCCAGCATGCACACCTCGGTCGCGTTTGCGGTGATGATCTTATCGCTGCGCGAACGGAGCACGCCTTACCGATGGATGATGACAGTGTACGGCGCGGCGATCATCTTCAGCACCATGTATTTGCAGGTGCACTGGGTGATCGATGTTTTAGGCGGATTAGCGCTCGGTTGGGGCGCGGTGCGCCTCACGGATCTGTTGCTGGCGCGCTTACAACGCCGTGCTTTACAGCCCAATCCAGCGATCGACGTTGCGATTGCACCGGACTAAGTCCCGTTCGTTAACTCCTCTCAACCCTAGGTCGGTAATGTTCCTTGCGGGGAGCGCCTCGACGCCCGCACACCCAAGGCTGCTGGAACGCTCCGTAGTGCACAGGAATCTTGGACTACCGCGCGCCAAGTGAGACTAGGCTCAAGCGGACTATGGTCCTTGGTGCAACCATATATCAGCTCCACGTTGCGCTTTCGGATGTCGAGCGGAGCGTTTACGAAAGCTTAGAGCTACGCTTGGCCCGTCACCCCTCGGAGACGATGCGATACATGCTGATGCGGGCCATTGCGTACTGCCTGTCGTATGAAGAGGGAATCGCTTTCAGCAAAGCAGGGCTCTCGTCGACAGACGAGCCGCCGATCAGCGTGCTCGATCCCACCGGGATCCTGCGCCATTTCATCGACGTCGGGTCACCTTCGGCAGAGCGCTTGCACAAGGCGAGCAAGAAGGCAGATCGCGTCTCGTTGTACAGCTACGGATCGCTGGCGAATTTACAGAAAGAAGCCGAAAGCAAGCCAATTCACCGCATGGCGGAGATCGAAATCTGGCAGCTGGATGCGAGTCTCTTGGATGCATTGGAGCCGCATATCGAACGCAAGACGAAGCTCGAATTGGTGCGCAACGAGGGCCAATTGTACATCACCGTCAACGGGCAGGTTCACGAGGCGGCGTTGAACCAATTTCAATTCCCTCTCCGGGGTTGATGGGCGGTCAGGAGACGGCGAATTCCCTCCCGGGGTTGATGAGGGAGTCGAACGGCAGCGCAAATGGCAATTCCGGGCGCAGGCTGAGAATGTCCGCAATTCCCTCTCCGGCGAATTCCCTCCCGGGGTTGATGAGGGAGTCGAACGGCAGCGCAATGGCAATTCCGGGCGCGCGCTGAGAATGACGAATCGCAAAGGCCGGCCCACACGGCAGAAGTGGACGCAAATCAGGCCACCAAATGGGTGATCCCGAATACCAGAGGCACCTTCGCATCGCGCCGCGAAGCGTTGTCCGATGAGAATCGAGTGAGATCGCTACTGCGCCGGCAAAGGAACAAGCACCCCAGCAAATCGCCTGAGCCAATACGTTCCTTCAGGGAACATCACATTACCTAGGCCCCAGCTGAAGGCTTCTCTGGCTTTGGCGTAGGCGAGCTGGAAAACCTTGTTGCGCAGCTTCGCTTCAATGCGCTGCCACTTGCTCTTCGCAGCCACGCGCGGGTTGAGCTGACGACGCGGTGCTGGTGTTTCCGGGGTGTCCGTCGGCCGCTGTCGCAGAATGGCTTTGACCCCGAGCACTCGGCCCCCGCGGCGTTCTTCGCGAGCCTTGCGCTCCACCTTCGCAATGCGCTCCATCAGCAGCGCCGCAAATTGCTCCTGCGTCAGGTGTTCGAAGCCCGGTGGGCGGTGTAGCTTCAGGGTCACCTTCTTGGGCATTGAGCCGTCCTCTCGGAAGAAGTGCTTGGGG
>DATJEQ010000222.1:0-8224 GCA_035496495.1 Polyangiaceae bacterium | reverse complement strand
GCAGCTTGCAAGCAAGGGGTTGGATTCGCCTGCTATCAGCGTGCTAGTCAACTCAACGGGGAGTGGATTGATTTGATCGATTCTGGAGTCGACACCCGAGGTTATCAAATCAATCCACTCCCTGTTGAGTTGATCCGCGCGTTGATAGCACGCGAAACCAACCCCTTGCTGGCAAGCTGCCTCTAGCTCGGTTGTCGTCGCTGGGTAGCTCTGCAATGGAAAGGTCCTGTAGAACAGATCGTCGCAGGCGTCGTCGAAGCCTCCCAGGCAGGCCTTCTCGAATAGGCCCCAAGCGTGGATCCGTTGCGGCTTTGGCGTTGCCGGTCCGCACCAAGGCCGGCCATGAATTTCCGTGCCCAGATTGAAACAACTCCTGGCGTTGCCCTGGTCGCATTCGCGTTCAAGCTGCGGCATTTCGCGGCGTGCGGCGTCCAAATCGCAGAACACGTGGGGCTCTTCAGCGACGGGCGGCTTGTTGATTCTGCCTTTGCAGGCCAACGCGGCAAGCCCCGCGAGGGCCAAACAGAAGCTGCCTGACGAACCCTTCCCCCTGAGAATCACTGGGAGGCATTTTATCGCGTGAGACCTAGGGCGCAATGGGTTACGCCTGCAGCCCTTGGCATGACCGCGCGACGCATCGAACCACGGACTCTGAAGGGCTTTCGCGATTATTTGCCGGACGCGGCGGCGCGGCGGGAAGCGCTGATGGATCGCGCTAAGGGCGTGTTTCGATCGTTTGGGTTTGCGCCGATAGATACGCCCGCTTTGGAATATGCGGAAATCTTGTTGGGCAAGGGCAGCGATGAGACCGACAAGCAGACCTACCGCTTTGCGGATGCGGGCGGCAGGGATGTCGCGCTGCGCTTCGATCTGACGGTGCCGTTCGCGCGTTTTGCTGCCCAGCACTTGAACGAGATCGGTACGCCGTTCAAGCGTTACCACTTAGGCACTGTTTGGCGCGGGGAGAACACGCAGCGCGGCCGCTACCGTGAATTCATGCAATGCGATTTCGACATCATTGGGACGGATCACCTCTTTGCGGATGTTGAAATTGCTCTGGTGATCAATCAGCTCTTCGAAACGCTCGGGGTGAGCCGCTTCAAGATCCATCTCAACAATCGCAAAGTGTTGACTGGGTTGTTGGAAACTCAGGGGCTCGCGGCGCAAGCGACGGCAGTGCTGCGCGCGCTCGACAAGTTGGCGAAAGTGGGTGAAGCGGCCGTAATCACGGAGATGATTCAAGCCGCGGGCGCTAGCGAAGCCCAAGCGCGCGCTGTAGTGAGTCTAGCGAGCTTGCATGGATCGAACGACGAGGTGCTGGCGCAATTGGGCACATTGGTGAGCGGGTCGGCAGTGGGGATCGCGGGCGTGAACGAGCTCACGCAGATCGTGAACTTGTGCGAGAAATCCGGAGTTCCCCCACAGAGGATTCAGCTCGATTTGGCGGTCGCTCGCGGCCTCGATTACTACACCGGCACCGTGTTCGAAACCCTGCTCGACGATTTGCCGGGCATTGGCAGCTGTTGCTCAGGCGGTCGCTACGACAACCTCGCCAGCCTGTACACGAGTCAAACGTTGCCGGGTGTCGGCGCATCATTGGGTTTGGATCGATTGCTGGCGGCTTTCGAGGAGCTGAAGGTGAACTCCTCGGGCGCTTGGTCGAACACGGTGTTCGTGCCGCTGTTCGACGCGGCCCGCTACGATGACTACTTGCAAATTGCCAATATGCTGAGGGCACAAGGGCTGAGCGTCGAGCTATACCCGGAAGACAAGAAGTTGGGAGTGCAACTCAAGTACGCCGATCGCCGCGGGCACCGCCTTGCGGTCATCATTGGGCCCAGTGAGTGGGAATCGAAACACGCGCAGGTGAAAGATCTGCACGCCAAGACCGCACTCCAAGTGGCCTTCGACCAACTGCCGGCTGAGTGCAGTCGACTCCTGGCCCAAGCCCGCTAAATCATCAAAACTATTGACTATTATCCCCAGCGGATATTTTCGCCGCAGGAGAAACCGGCATAAATTGCGCGCGTGTGCGACAAGAAGGAACCAGAATTGAAGCGCCGCTTACACTCAGGAAAGGAACCTAGCTTCCCATGAGCCAATCCAAACCAATCGATCGCAAACTCTTTCTGACTTGGACAGTGACCAGCGTGGGCGCGGCCGTTTTCGGCTGCAGCAGTGACCCAGCGGCGGATCAAGGCATGGGCGGGAGCACGGCAGTGGGCGGAAGCGGAGGCATGGGGGGTTCGGGGGGCGGCGCGGGCGGTCACGGGGGAAGCGCGACTGGCGTTTCTGGATCAGGCGGAACGAGTGTTGGAGGTACAGGCGGTAGCGGTGGGAATGCTGTCGGCGGCAGTGGAGGCTCTGGTGGCGGTGCGGGTGGCGCTGCGGGCTCAGGTGGTGCGGGGGGTGCTGGCGGCGCAAGCGGCGGTGCGGGCGGCGCTGGGGCCATGAATTGCGGTGAAGCGGGCACCGCTCAGGCACTGTCATCGTGGATCACGCTCAATCACGGACATGTGCTCGAGGTTTCGATGGCCGACGTAACGGCGGGCGTAACCAAGGGCTACGACACGCAGGGCATCTCGATGCACACTCATTGGATCGAGCTCACCGCCGCGGATTTTGCCACATTGCAGGCTGGGGGGACGGTTCACAAATACAGCTGCAATGATGATCATGAGCATGAGTTCATCGTCAAAGGGGGAGCAGGGGTTATGGCGTGCGATACTGACAAGACTCTGATGCACATTGCTGACACCTGCTTTCCGGTAGGAGCGCCCATGCGGTCGACTTGTGGCGACGCCGACGGCAACTTCTGCATGTGATGCGGCGGAAGGGGCGGATCGTCAATGCGCACGTTAGCCATTTGGCGCTGGGGCTCAGTGCGTGCGCTGGCTTCAATTTTCATAACATTAAGCTGCACTACTGATCCCACGTTGCCCGCTGGCATCCTGGGAAGCGCGCACCCGGATTCCGGCTCAGCACCGGACGGTCTCACCGACGCGGCGACGCAACCCGACGCGGCCGGATCCCACGCGCTGCAAGGTGAAGCTGGGCAGAGTGGCAATGGCGGGCAGAGTAGTAATGGTGGGCGGGCCAACGATGCGGGCGCACCTGACGCAGGATATGGCCCCTTGGACGGTGGAAGCTGCACGCCGGGCGTGCCGCGTTGCCACGGCGATTTTGGCTATCAGCAATGTGAGCAAGATGGGCACTGGGGAGCGCCGCACAGTTGTGCCGGGTACTCAAGCAACGGCACGACTTCTTACTGTGTGACCACGCTAGGAACGGACGGTAGCGAACCTTGGGCTGCGTGCGTCGATCCGGCGTGTTGGTATTGGATCACTGGCGGCTTCATTCCCGGCTCCACCGCTGTGGGCATTTGCACATCGAGTACGACGATCAACGCCTGCAACGGCGGCGGTACGCTTTCGGAAGCAACGTGCGACGGCGTGTGCACTCAGGTGGGCGTGCTGGACGGACGCGTGCTCGGCTATTGCCGGGCGGAATGTGAAGCCGGCGCTCGCGAATGCATCGGGGGTGCGCTCTATCGCAGCTGCGATCACGGGCGTTGGTCCGCGCAGGCAAGCGTATGCGCGGGGGGCGCTGACTGCAATCCGCTGGGCACCGGCAGCATTCCGGATATCCGCTGTGGCGGCGTGTGCGATCCCGGAACGAGCCGTTGTGCAGATGATGGCAGTGGTGTTGAGGATTGCAACGATTCGGGATCGTGGGAGGCGGGGCAACAGTGTCTGCTCGGCGCTTGTACCCCCAAGGGCCCGCAGGCGGAGTGCCAAGCGGAGTGCTCCGCCAATCAATTCCAATGCGCTGCGGACGGCGCCGGCACGCAGCGCAGTTGCAACGCTCAGTCTCTGTGGGATCCGGCGACGGATTGCGCTGCGGGCAGCAGCTGCCGCATTAGTGGTGGGCAAGCGCTGGGCTGCCTCGCGTGCATTGGGCCAAAGAATGCGCAGGGCAATGCCTATGGGGTGAGTGACAGCAAGTGCGACGCGGGGGGCGTCTCGCAGTGCGGTGACGACAACACGTGGCAGGCGCCCGTTGCGTGTGCGTCGGGGCAGGCCTGCGTCCAGCTCAATCAGGGCGTCAGCAGCGTCGCGTATTGCCAGCCCTTGTAGGGGCAATTCATGAATTGCCCCTACGAGGGCGATCGTTTGGTCTCTAATTCTTCCCAGCGCACCATGGCCTGTTCCAGCGCTGCACGCGCTTGTTCCACCTCTTGAGTTGCGTTGCGCGCTGCATCACTGCCTTTGCTATAGGTTTCTGGATTTGCCAGCAGGGCTTCCAGGCGCCCAATTTCGGATTCCAGGCCGTCGATCGTGGGCAACAATTGCTCGAGCTCTCGGGCCTCTGAGAAGCTGAGTCCTTTTGGTTTGGCTCGGGGGCGCGCTTTCGTTGATTCGCGCGAGGGCGACTCATGAATTGCTCCCGCCGCGCGCGTCTGTTGGCGTTGCAGCAGGTAGTCGTCGTAGTTGCCGGCGTAGCGCGCGACTTGGCCCTGACCCTCGAAGGCCAGAATGCTGGTGGCGACGCGATTGAGAAAATAGCGATCGTGCGTGACGACCAGGGTCACTCCCTTGAAATCGATGAGCATCTCTTCGAGCGCACTCAAGGTCTGCACATCGAGGTCGTTGGTCGGTTCATCGAGCAGCAGCAAATTGCCGCGTTGGAGCAGCAATTTGGCCAGCGCAACGCGCGCGCGTTCGCCGCCCGAGAGCGCCCCCACTTTGGTGCGCATGCGCTCGCCGCGAAAAGCGAAGCGTTCTAAGTAGCTGTAAACAGAGAGCGACTGCTCGCCCAGCTGTACGCTGTCGTGCTTGCCGGCAATATTTTGCAAAATGGTTTCATCGTCGATTAACCCGGAACGATTTTGATCAAAATAGGCGGGATCACTGTTCTTGCCCAACACAATCGAACCCGCTAGCGGCGTGAGCTGCCCAACTATTGCGCGAAATAAGCTGGATTTACCGCAGCCGTTGGGGCCAATGATACCCAAGCGCTCGCCTTTAATGAGCTTTAGATCCAGGTTCTTGATCAGAGTCTTGTCGCCCACTCCTAGATGCAGCCCTGAGAATTCCAGGATCGTCGAGCCCAAGCGGCCGGATTGCGCCTCAAAGTTTAGATTTGAAGCGCTCTGCATTTGCGGGGCGGCTATCGTTTCCTCGGCCCGTTTGATGCGCGCCTTTTGTTTAGTTGTGCGCGCTTTGGGTTGACGCTGGAGCCACTCCAGTTCTTTGCGCAAGAAGTTGCTGCGGTTGGCTTCCGTGCGCTGCAGAAATTCTTGGCGCTCTGCCTTAGCAGCTAAATAGCGCTCCCAGCCGCCTTCATAACTGTGCACTTGGCCGCGCTCCAACTCCAATGTGCGGTTCACCACGCGATCCAAGACGTAGCGATCGTGCGTGATCAAGAGTAGCGCGCCTTTGAAGCTTTCTTGTAGGTAGGTTTCCAGCCACTCTATCGTGTTCGCGTCCAGGTGATTGGTGGGCTCGTCCAAAATGGCGACATCCGGTGCGCCAATGAGCAGCCGGGCCAACGCAACGCGGCGCTTTTCGCCGCCGCTCATGGTGCTGACGTCTTGATCGAGGTTGAAGATGGAAAGGCGCGCCAACAGATCTTCTGCGCGATGGGTCACATCCCAACCGCCCAAGTGCTCGATTTGTGCGGCCGCGGCTCCTTGTTCGGCGAGCAAAGTTTCCAGGTCTCCCGAGTGTGCCGCGAGTGCCTGAGCCAAGGAGTCGTGGCGCTGTTTCGCGGCATGCCAATCCTGCAGACCCTGCACCGTGACTTCGAGCGCACTGCCCGCAGGCAACGTCGGCTCTTGCGCCAGGTAAGCAATGCGAGCCCCCCGCCTCTGCGCAACCGTCCCCAAATCCGGGACCTCAAGCCCCGCTAGAATGCGCCCCAACGTGCTCTTGCCCGAGCCGTTGGCGCCCACCAGCCCAATGCGATCTTCCGCTTCAACGGTGACATCCACCCGATCGAGCACCACTTGGGTGCCGTACGTCTTACACAGCTGCTGACCGCTGATCAGGCTCATGAGGCGCGGCAGCATGCCAGGCTGCGGGCAAGGCACAAAGTGCAGACACGGTGATTGAGCCCTTGCTCCTGCTGGCAGGCTGAGCGACCAGTAGCTCCTTGACTAAAAAGATTGATGCTACGACGGATGCCGCAGGCGCGCTGGAGCAGCTGCATTCGCTGTGGCGGAAAGAGCTGCAAGCCACCCGCGCGGTGGCTAAAGAACAGCGCAGCAGCTTGCCCCTTGCAGAGCGCGTGCGCCGCGGCAGCGCTCTGCGCAAACTCCAGCTCGATGATGTGGAACCCAAGATCGGCGGGCGTGCGCTGCTGTGGTTGCGCGTTGCACAGAGCAAAGATCTTGCCGTATTCAAGTTGAGTGGCGGTGAGCCCGTGCTGCTGTGGCAGGGCCAACCTGGCGCACAAACCGAGCAACGGGGAATCTTGGTGCGACGTACCGATGATCGCGTAGCGGTGATGGTCGATGCGAATTTCAAGGATTTCATCGAGCAAGGCCCGGTGGAGCTGGATCGGGAGGCACCTGAAACGACATTCGAACGCGGCAAGGTCGCGATCGATAGGTTCCAAAATGACAAGGAGCTGAAGGCGGCGGGTGCAGTGCTCTTTGGCGAGCGGGCGCCGGATTTTCAGGCGCAGGCTCCCAGCCCCGAATTTCGCGATGTCACTCTGAACGAGAGCCAGAAAGAAGCGGTGCGCTTTGCCCTGCGGGCACAGGACATCGCGTTGATCCATGGCCCACCAGGAACGGGAAAGACACAGACCTTGGTCGAGATCGTGCGCCAGGCGCTGTTGCGCGATCAAACGGTGCTCGTCACCGCCGCCAGCAATACGGCAGTCGATAACCTGACGGAGCGCATGTTGCAAGCGGGCCTCAAGCCCTTGCGTCTGGGTCATCCCGCGCGCATTTCGCCTGCGGTTGAGTCCCGCACCTTGGATGTGCTCATTGAGCAGACGGAAGAAAGCCAGCGCGCCAAGAAGTGGCTCGTGCAGGCGCGAGATCTGAGGAGTCGTCAGAAGAAGAGAAACGAGCGCGGCAACGTGAGCCGATCCGCCGGCTTGGAGCTACTGTCTCAAGCGAATCGTCTTGCGCAAGACGCTCGTATTGCATTTGAGCAAGCGCGGGCCAAGGTGCTGCGGCGTTGCAAAGTGGTGTGCACCACTTGTGGCGGCGTTGATGTTTCACTGCTCGGTGATAAACGTTTCGACATCGTGATTGTCGACGAAGCGACCCAAGCCGTCGATCCGGTTACGCTGGCCGCCTTGGAACGAGGAAAGATCTGGATTTTGGCCGGTGATCCCATGCAATTGCCGCCCACGGTCGTTGATCGCGAGGCCTCGCTGGAAGGGCTCGGGGTCACGCTGTTCGAACGTCTTCACCGGCAATGGGGTCACGCTGTTACCCGCATGCTGACCGTGCAGTATCGCATGCACGAACAGTTGATCGAGTACCCTTCGCGCAGCATGTACCAAGGCTTGTTACAAACTGACGACACAGTGAAAACGCGAACACTCGAACAACTACCCGGTGTCACGCCCGATCCTGAGCGTACTGGTCCATGGATATTCCTCGATACCGCCGGCACTGGCTTGACGGAAAGTGACGCCGATCACGACATGAGCACCAGCAATCCCGGTCAGGCTAAACGCACAGCGGCCGAGGTTCAGCGTTTGATCGCGCGCGGTGTTTCCCCCACACAAGTTGCAGCCATCACGCCCTATGCAGCACAGGTAAGACTGCTGCGAGACCTGCTTGCACCGCAAGTGGCGGAAGGCTTAGAAATCGGCACGGTCGATGGTTTTCAGGGACGCGAAAAAGAAGCCATCGTGCTCGATCTGGTTCGCTCCAATCCCTTGGGCCAGATCGGTTTTCTCGCCGATGTGCGCCGCACCAACGTGGCCATCACCCGCGCCCGCAGCTTCCTACTCGTGATCGGCGACAGCGCCACCCTCGCAGGCCACGAGTACTACAAGAACCTCATTGAGTTCGCACAAGCCACCGGTGCTTGGCAAAGTGCGTGGTCGTAGTATTCCGGCTCCCCGCGATTGCCAACAGCGGTTAAAGGACCGACGTTTCTCGGTCTTTTTGTTTTAAACAAGGGATCTGCTACAGTTTGCCCATGAGCGGGCGAGAGTTACCGGTGGTGCTGCGGGCTGGGGAAGACGGATGGATCGT
>DATJEQ010000221.1:0-17470 GCA_035496495.1 Polyangiaceae bacterium | reverse complement strand
ACTCCGGCCTCGGCGTACCAGCAAAACCGCGCCTCAGCGCACGATCAACAACACCGCGCCGGCGTCGACCGTTTCACCCGCTCTCACGCGCACTTCGACGATATCGCAATCGGTTTCCGCGCACACTTCGTTTTCCATCTTCATCGCTTCGATCACCAGCAGCGCTTCTCCCGCCTGCGCGTGACTGCCGGCAGTCGCGCGCACCTGCAAGATCTTGCCGGGCATTTGCGCCAACACCGTGCGCGTCGCAGCGCCTTTCCCGCTTCGCGTTACACCGCTGCGCGCGTCGCGTGCACTGGCAATGCGAAAGGTGAAGGCGCGACCCTGATGGTGCACTTCGACAGGCGTTCGACCTTCCGCATCCGGTTTCCCCACGGTGCGCAAGGTCAGCGCCAGCAATCGATCGTCCAGGCGAACGCGATAGCAATTGAGCTCCCCCTCAATGCCAGCAAGGCGCTCCCCCAACGCATCCCGCACCGTAAGCCCCCGAGCGCCGCGGTTCACCTCGACGCTGTGGTCACTAGCACCGATGCCAACCAGGTAACGCATGGCCTCCGAGATACTGCCGTGGGCGCAACAGGATTTGAACCTGTGACTTCAACCGTGTGAAGGTTGCACTCTACCGCTGAGTTATGCGCCCAGTACCAGGGCGCCCTGGCGCTCTGGCAGGGCGGGTCATAGCGAAGAACGGTTTTTCTAGCAATGATCGGCGAGTTTAGGGATACATCGGCATTCTTCATGGTGTTTTCGGCAAGCCCTGCATCTGTGGACGGCGCGCCCCGCGGGGGCACAAAAGGCCCTGGATCCGAGCCTCAGCGGGTGCGCCGCGAGCAGGCCATCGGTCTGGCCATCCTGGGGACCACGTTCGTTCTGGCGCTGGTGATTTCGTGGCTTGTTCGGCGCACCGTCCACGAGGAAGTGAAGGAGGCACCGGCGGCCCCTGTTACCGAGGGACTGCACGGGTTCCCGGAACATTTTGACGCGGTCACTGCGTTGGATCGCGCGCGTGAGCTCAGCTTGCGCAAGGGGCTCTTCGGAATAGAGCTTCAAGGCGTGCGCAGCAACGGCACGCTAGCGCTCAAGGACGGTGGCCAAAGCTTTGCGCGCTTCATCCTGGGCAGCCGTCGGGGGGAAGGGCCGCAGCCGCCGGTTCCACCGGGTGAGCGTCGCAACAAGGACTATTGCGGCAGGCAGGAAGTGGTGATCGATGAGAGCGGGATCCGCGCCAAGGCGGACAAGGCAAATCACAATTGCCGCGGACTAAAAGACTGGTTGCCCGACCCCGCGTGCGGCCCCGCTCAGGTGTGGCAGTACGCTTTGAAACACCAAGCCCCACCCGAGGCCCTTGCGGATCTCAAATACTATCAAGCGGCAGGTGGGCCAGCTTGGCGCTTCAGCATTGCGAATACAGCCGTTGATTTTGTGCTGGATCGAAATTGCAAACAGGAGCTCTCCGACGACGTCGCCGACGGCGAGTTGCCCTAGTCAGACTGACACTGCGACTTCAGGCGATTGCAGCCCAATCACTGTGCGGATGTGGGTCCACAAGTGAGCGACACTGTCGTGATCGCTTGCTGCAACGGCGGTGACGACTTGGCCCGCTTCGCGTTTTAGCTCCTGCAAGCGCAGTTTACGTTGCGCGGCGCCCAGTAGATCCATTTTGGTGGCCACCAGAACCGCTGCGGGGCTAGCGCGCTTGCTCTTGCCGGAATCCGTAAGCAATTTGAGCAGATCCCGCTCGTCTTCTTGTAGCCCACGGCGCGCATCGAACAGCACCACCACGGCGCGCAGCGTCGTTCGTTCGAGCAGATAATCGGTGACCAGCTGCCCCCACTCTTCGCGCTCCGCCTTGGCGCGCTTTGCAAACCCGAACCCCGGTAAGTCGACCAGCGTGACAGAGGCTTTGTCCGCTGTCTCCGCGTCGAAGAACACGAGCTGTCGGGTGCAACCGGGCGTTGAGCTGGTGCGCGCTAAGCGGTGCTGAGCAGTCAAGGCGTTGAGCAACGTGCTCTTGCCCACATTGGAGCGGCCCGCGAAGGCGATTTCCACGCGCATTGCGGCGGGCCATTGGGACATCGCCGTTGCAGCAGCGGTAAAGGCCGCGCGCACGATGCGATCGGGGCTGAGGGAGCTGGGTTGAGCCACGAGCTGGACCGTAATCGCAACCCTGTTGTGGGGCTAGGATCGCAAACGCTTGGCCAGGGGGCCCAGCAGCCCCAGCAATTCCTCGCTGCGCAAAAGCCACGCGGACGCCAAGAAAAGCACGCCAAAAGCCGTCAGCGCGAGCAACCCCGGCAGCGCCGTGCCCAGGCCCGCGGGCAGCAGCAGCACGCCAATCCAATAGCCCGCGAGGCCCGCGGGCAGCAGCGAGAGGCAGGTTTTCAGCAGTGAACGCAACAGATCCGGCAAGAAATTCAAATCAATGTGCCGACGCATGAAGAACACGAGCAACAGCGCTTGCACCAAGCTCGCGCCGCTCACCGCCCAACTGACGCCCACGTGGCCCAAATCGCCGCGCAAGATCAGTGCGAGCACCACGAATGCGCCGAGATCCAACATTGAAACGATCACCGGCGTGCGCGTGTCGCCCACGGCGTAATACAGCGAGAGCAATTGGCGGACGACAGCAACGCACCAAATACCGGCCCCCTGAGCCATCAACGCGCGTGTCGTCCCCAGTGTCGCTTGCGCATCGAATTGACCGCGTTGGAACAGCAGCGCGACCACGGGCTGCGCCAAGCTCACGAACAACACTGACCCCACCACGCCCACGAACAGCGACAGCTTCAGACTGTACGCGAAAGTGCGACCGAGCTCCACGCGATCGTTACGCGCGGCTAGTTTCGCCAAGCTGGGCAGAGTGGCAGCCTGCAGCGCCATCACGAAAATCCCTTGTGGGAAATCCACTAACCGCTGCGCAAAACCAAAATAGCTCTGCGCGCCAATTTCAAATTCGCTCAGGAAGCGACGCGCCAGAACCAGATCCGCCGCGTACACTCCCATGCCGATCAACACTGGCCCCATGCGCAGCAGCGTCTCGCGTACGCGTGGGTCGCTCAGCGAAAGCTTGGGCAGCACCGTGTACCCAATGCGCTTGAGGCTGGGCCACTGTGCGACGACTTGCAGCACTCCGCCTAAGAGCACGCCGGCGGCGAGCGCCATCATTGGGTCGATCTGATGCGCCGCGAAATAGCTGGGCAGCCACAAACCACAGCCAATGAAGGCCACATTGAGCAGCCCGGGTGCGAATGCAGTGACCGTAAAGCGGTGGTTCGCGTTGAGTGCTGCCAGCCCTAGAGCGGCCGATCCCATGAACAGGATGTAAGGAAACAGCCAACGCGTCAGAGTGACGGTGCGCTCGAATTGCCCCGCGTGTTGGCGCGCCCCGTGCGCGAAGAGATCCACCAACCAGGGTGCGGCGAGGCAGCCGGCAACGCTGACCAGCGCGAGGATCAGCAGGGAGAGCGCCCGCACATGGCGGAAATATTCACGCGCCTGATCTTCGCCCTCTTTCTCCAATGTCTTCGCCAGCACCGGCAACACGGAGCTTTGCACAGCGCCTTCGGCGAGCAGCTGACGCAACATGTTCGGAATGGTGAACGCGACCATGAACGCGTCGGTCACGGCGCGCGAGAACATTCCCGCAAGCACCACTTCGCGGCCCAGCCCCAGAATGCGACTGACTAAGGTGCCCGCGGCAACAATGCGTGCGCGCGCGACGATGCGCTGTTGCTCGTCGTCTGGCTGCGCCGTTGTGCCGGGATCTGTTGGGTCCGCGTTGGGGCCGTTTGGGCTAGCTGTCGCTGAAGTTGGCATGAGTGGCCAAGCACTGCTCAATCAGGCTGAGGACGCTATCACAGTCTTCCGCCAACAACGCAGTTTCCTGTGCCCTGTTATCAGGGTGCCGGGTATCAGGGTCGTTGTTATCAGGGTTGTTGTTATCAGGGTCGTTATCACCGTTTTGGTCAGCGAATTGACCGGCGCCTGGGTTAGCGGTCGCGCGAATCATGCGAGCGCGCAGCTCTGGCGATAATACCAGTCGCGCCATGCCGCAGTTGCGGCACAGCAGACCACCGTGCTGCGGGCTCACATAGGCTTTCTTGTTTGCAGGGCAGGGGCGAGAGCAGCGCACGCACTGCTCAAGCTGTAGGCCCCAACCCAAAGCCGGCAATAATTGCAGCCCAAATTCAGCCAACAGCACCTGTGGATCCAGCCTATTTTGGGGGCGATCCAGTGCGGTCAGCAGCGTTTCCAAGAGGCGCCATAGGGTGGGCTCTACGGTGCGCGGGGGAGCGGCGTGCCTGACCCAACGCAGCGCAAGGCCGGCGCATTGCATGGAAGCCAGATCGGCGATCAAATGATGGCGCGGTGTCGTGAGCGTCGACTCTCTGAGTGTCATCAGATCACCGCCACTGTCGTCGAGTTCAACGGACAGTGTGTGCATGGGCTCTAAGCTCCCGGCGAATCGACGTTTGCTGTTCCTCGCGTTGCGCGCGAGCGCAGAGACTTTCCCCAGCGTTTGGGTGAACAGCGTGAGCACCAAGTTGCTGTCGCCTTGCTCAACGCGCCCAACGAGCAGGGCCAATGTTCGGTGTGACGTTTGGATGCGCCGCGTGCGCGCTGCGCTGCGAGGGGTTGAAGATCGAGCAGCGGGCAAAGTCAGCTCACTGGACTCACAACCGGATCAGCTCACAGCTCTTTGTGACAGCTCGTCGGATCGCGACAGCTCTTGGGGCATCTCGTGGCTGCGCGGCTTGAGCACAATGCTCACCGCCAGGGCGAACAGGAAGAGCAGCAATACCAATGCGATGGCCACTCCGAAACGGCCGCGGCGTGCGGATTTGGTGGGGCTTGAAATGGGCAACGGGGTGACCCAAGCCACACGCCGGCTCGCGGTGTAGCGTGCCAACACTTCATCGACCGAAACTCCCAGCGCACGCGCGTACGACTTCAAGAAACCGCGCACGAACACTTCACCGGGCAGCTCGTCAAACTGATCGGATTCCAATCGCTCCACGCTCACCGCGGGCACGCGCGTTGCGCGCGAGATCTCTTCAACGCTCATGCGGCGTTCTTCGCGCATCCGTTGCAAATATTGTCCGACGGTTTCCATTGAAGATTGGGGCTCGAAGGCAGACGAACAGGCTCAGGGCTGCTTCCCCAGGCCAGCGCGGCATTGTCGACCAGTCTCCGTGCTTTGATCAAGACGTACGCACTCGTCCAGGTCCGCTCGCCCATCGTCGGCGCGCCCCAGCTTCATGAGCAGCTTGCCGCGCGCCCCCCAGGCCTCTTGCAAACCCTGGCAGCGCTGGTCGGCGTTGAGCGCGCGTCCGTAAGCGATCAGCGCCTCCTGTGGATCTCCCTTTTTCTCAAACGCTTGCCCCAACCGGTAGTGCCCCACGCAAAAAGCCGGCTGAGCGGCGACCGCGCGCTGCAGGGCGTCAATGGCGCGCTCAACCTTGCCGGATTCGAGGTACGCCCAGCCTAGATTTCCCCAAGCATTTTCAGGGGTTTGATACAGGATGTCCTGACTCAAGGGGAGCAGCGTGCTGATCGCCTCGTCGTATTTCCTCTGGTGAATCAGGATGACCCCCAGGGTGTTCCGGGCTTCGCGGTATTTGGGAAATACGTCCAGCGCCTGGCGTGCATAGCGTGCGGCCTGGTCCAGTTGGCATTCCGATGGGCTCATGCGGCAGAAATCCAAATAGATGAGCGCCACCATGTGGGCGGCCTCGGCGTTCTCGTCGTCCATCTGGACGGCGTTCAGCGCGTGATCCAGGGCTTGGCGCGGTTGATGGCGCTGCAGCCACAGATCGCGCGCCACGTCGTATTCGGCGATGCTCTTTGGATCGACGTCCTGGCTGACCGGTGAATCGGCCTCGCGATGGCCGCAGCCGGCCAGGGCAGCCAAAAATGCTAGTGAGAGGACGCCCGCCAGCCTGTGGATAACTCGTCCGTATTCCATTAGCAGTGAAATCGCATGGCCCCAGCTCTGAGGAAGCAACTAGCCCAAGCGGGCCGGCGGCGTCAACCGCCGCGCCAGGGTCAAAACAGGCGCGGCCAAATCACGAGCGTTAGCTAGGGCGGCCGAGGGCCACCTCGTCGTAAATCGCTTCGAGTTCCTGCACACGCTGAGTGTTGTCGTACTCCCGGCGCATTTTCGCTTGGCCTTGTGCCGCGAGTCGCTCGCGCAACGCGGGATCTGTGAGCACTTGACGCAGTCGTTCAGCCAGCTGTTGAGCGTCGCGTTCGGGCACCAGAAAGCCGGTGACCTCGTCGTCAATGATCTCGGGGATACCACCGTGGCGCGATCCAATAGGTACCGCGCCGCAAGCGCTCGCTTCTTTGACAACAATCAGCCCGCTCTCGCGATTGCCACCGCTCGCCACCACACTGGGCGCGAGCAGCACCGCCGCCTGCGCGAGCAAGGCGGCGACTTGCGACTGCGTCAATGGCCCGGGGAACGACACTTGTTGCTCGATGCCCAACTGAGCAACCAAAGCGCGCAGCTTTCCTTCTAGCGGCCCATTGCCGGCGATCACCAAGCGTGCCGCACTCGACTTCGCGGCCTGAGCAAAGGCTTCGATGCCGTACTCGAATCCTTTCTTCTCGACGAAGCGACCAATCATCGCCACCAGCGGTTCGCCTTTGGATTTTTCCGCAGGCACAAATCGATTCAAGTCGATGCCCAAACGAAAGACACGCAGTTGGTTCTTGGGCACGCCCAGATCTACGAGCATGTCGAAGAGCTCTTGCGATGCGCACAAGCCCAGTGCCATTTTCTTGAGCATCGCGGGCGCGCGCAGCGCGTAGGGCAGGTTGATAGGCAGGAAGCGACGTGGGCTTGAGAGCAACGGCACGTCGTAGCCGTGAAAGGTGACGATCAGCGGCAGCTTCGCTTGCTCCGCAAAGGGCAGCGCGTAGCACGCACCAGGCCCAAAATGCGCGTGCACGACGTTGAATGTTTGTTCACGAAAACGTCGGGTAAATGTTGGGCTCCTGCGGGTCAAAATGTAATGCCGCGGCGCTATATGCAGCGGCTCGAACGGGAAGCGCTCCGGGTAAAAGCGCCGCCAGCAGAACACTTCCGCTTCGTAGCGTTGATGCTGGCGCAGCTGCTCGTGCACGAACGCCTGCGAGTAAGGCAGGAAATTCGTGCAAAACAGGGCGACTCTAGGCATGGGCGTTCAGGTGGAAGGGCGCCCAGCTGACAGGCGAGAGCGCAGGAAGGCTTCCAGCTTTTCTGCCCGCGCGTCCCAGGTCAATCCGGTCGCGGTTTGCAGGGCGGCTTGGCTCAGCCGCGCTTGGCGATCGGGGTCGGTAAGCAGCGATTTCAGGGCTGCGGCTGCCGCAGGGGCGTCGCCGGGGGGCACGCGCACGGCGTTGACGGATCCGTCGTTCGCAGGGTCGTCGTCGCCGTGCAGGATCTCCGCGGTGTCTGGTGTGCGGCCGCCCAGAATGGGGCGCCCCGCGGCGAGGTAGAGGAACAGCTTCATGGGCAACACAGTATTGCCGATCACGCGCAGCGGAATGCGGCTGGGCGGCAAGAGCAGCACATCTGCCGCGTACAAGTACTGCGCGGTGCGATCAAAGGGCTGCCACGGCACTGTCTTCACATTGGGGTGAGAGCGCGCCATCAATTCGATCACGCCCTTGCCCTCTGAGCCCACAAGCAAGAAATCCACTTCGGGGCACAGCTTGGCCAGCGCCATCACGATATCCAGCCCCTTGGTGGCATTGATATGCCCCGTGTACACCACCAAAGGTCGCTCCGCGGGGAGACCCAGTGCCGCTCGCGCCGCGCTCTTGCTCAAAGGCTGAGCGAAATTCTTTGGATCATAGCCGTTGAGCACCACCGCGAGGCGCTCGGATGGCACCCCCCAGGCCTGGTAGCGATCCTTGGCGAACGTCGAATGGAGCACTGCGCCTAAACAATGCGGCTGGTTCAGCGCGGCGCGAAACGGCGGACGTAAGACGGGGAACTGATCGCCCCAGGGTCGATAAGTTTCGTACGCGTACGGTAACCTCTGCCTCGCGAGTTGGAACAGGGCGGGGAAGTTGCGCGTGTAGAGCAGATCGGGATTCAGGGTTTGCGCGAAGGCGATGGAGCGCTTGGCGTGGAGCCACTTGCGCCCGGTGGGCCAGTGATCGAACCAGGTGGGCAGCAGGTGCACTGCGAAATCACCCTCGACCTGGTAATAGTCGCGCAGTTGCGTTGCTGCGCTGGCGCCGCTCGGCGCGCCGCTCTTAGGCTGTGGCAAAATCAGACTGATCTTCACGCCGCGGCGCGCCAGTGCAGCCACGGTGTTCATCACCTGCTCAGAGTCGGTTTCCTTTGCGGGCAGGGGGCGATCGAACAGGTAGGCGATGTGCACAGCAGTCGATCCCGGGGTGCCCCAAGGCGAGGCCGCCCCTCATACCACGCGCCGATGCCCCGCTCTGCCGCGGCCACCGCCCCAATGTGGCACAGCGGCATATGCCGTCAATTTAGCCAAACCCCTCCCTCGATTCGTTGGTGGTGACCCCGCGTGTGGTCCCCTCTTAAATAACCGGCATAGGGAATTTAGGCCGGTATCGCGCCGTATCACTCACCAGGAAACCGCCCATGACCCTTCAGCGTAGCTTCAATCCGGAAGGACTCGGTACACACGGGATGACAATCGTACTCAGGCGCTTGGGCGCGCGAATGACCGTTGCTATAATCTCGCGCGTCATGGCTTGGCCTAAGGTGTTCGCGGGCGCGCTAGTGGGTGCGGCGCTGCTCTCTGAGCCTGCGCACGCCGCCGAGGTGAAAAGGCCCACGCGCGCGTTGATTGAGCCCGAGGTGTTGGCGGGGTTCTCAGCGGATGAGCGCGACAAGCTTACGGGCTATCAGAGTGTCACCCAAGCTTCGAGTTTCAATCGCGGCGGGCGCGACTACTTGAGCGCAATCTCGTATCAAGTCGTCGACATCAAGGCGGATGAATTGTTCGATTTGCTGCAGAAGGTCGATCACACGCTCCCGCACGCGCTGCCCGCGACGTACAAAGCGCGCTACGTGGGCACCAGCGGGGATTTGCCGCTCGTGCAGTTGGTGCACGGCAACGGTTTCTTCAGCGGCACGTACACCGTGCTGTGGCAGCCCCAAGCAAATAACCGCGAAGTCAACTTCTGGCTCTCCACTGAGCAGCCCCACGACGTCGATGACATCTACGGTTTCTTCCGCATCACGCCGGTCGATCAGGGCAAGCGCAGCCTTGTGACGGTCGCGGTTGCCGTGGATCTGGGCAGCGGCACAACCAAACAAATGTACGGCCACACCGTGCAGAAAATCATTCTGAAGAGCGCCCGCTACATCCGCAAATTCGTAGACCGCCGCCTCGGTCGCCCCGTCGAATAACGCAGGGGCGATGAATCGCCCCTATGGGGCCATCGCGGGTACCGCGGACGATGTATCACGGCGCAGCGTGCTGCCGATGAGGGCGCCGCCCGCGAAGTAGGTGCCGCTGGGGGTGGCGGGGAGGATGTCGTAGGTGCGATCGAAGCGGTAGGGGATGGTGGTGACGCTGCGCACGTGGTGGCGTGAATCGAGGGCGATTCCGGGTTTCAGATCCGAGAAGCGGTGGCCATCGGCGGTGGGGTGACCGGGGCTGATTTCCAATACAGTGCCGTCGTCGAGTTCGACGCGCAGCACGTGGTGATGAGCCACTGGGGTGCTGCCGACGGCCAGCACTGGCACTGTGACGACCGCGTTATTCTCGACGCTGTACACCAAATCACCGACGTGGATCTGCGCGATGGCGCGTTCGCCCGTGGGCGTGTCGATCGGCGTATCGGGCGAAGCGCAGATGGGACACATCTCTTGCCCGTAGACCCACGCGCCATTCGTACAACGGATGGGGAAGTCGCAGCTTAGGCCACAATTCAAGGTCGGATCGTCGCAAGGGGCGCCGGCTTGCGGCAAGGGGGAAGGACAACCCTGTGCCGGTGAGGTGCAGGCCCACAGTGGGGGATCCATGATCTGACAGACGGGAAAGCCACTGCCGCCGGCGCATTCGCTGCAGTGGCACTCCGTGGATTCGTCATACCAACACGAGAGCGTCGTGTCGGCGCACATGGTGCCATTCGCTGGTTTGCTCGTGGGGCAATTGGGGCCCAATGGGCCATCGCCGCACACATTCGGATCGGGCTGCGTCACTTGCCATTGATTTTGGCTACACAGCGCGAGGGTTCGGCATTGTGGGCGTGGATCGTCGCCGTAGCTACACTGTGCGCGATCGAATCCCGTGCTCGTGACATTGCAGTGAGCCCCGGAGGCCGGTGCTGCATCCGGACACCCTGCGCCGCTGCTGCCGCCGACGCCTACTCCGCCGCTACTCGATCCGCCGTTGCCACTTCCGCCGGTGCTCGCCCCGGCGTTGCCAGTTCCGCCGTTGCTTGATCCTCCGCGACCGGCTTCCCCGCTGCTCGAGCCCCCAGTGCTCGATCCACCGTGGCTGCTGCCCGCAGTTCCACCGTGACTGGTGCCTCCTGAATTCGTTCCACCGTGGCCGGCGCCGCCAGAGCTGATTCCACCACTACCGGAGCCGGAAGACGAACTCCCCCCGCTGTTCGGATTGCTCGAAAAATTCGTTCCATCGCAGGACACCCCTGCGAGAGAACAGGCCAAGGCGATCCCAACTGTACCGGTGCGCAACATGCCTTTCATGTTACCGCCTTGCCGACGGGCGTAGCGTTAATAATCGCGGCGTTTGGAACCTCGATTACACTCAGCATGGACGCTCCCCTGAATTAAGGCCCGTCGCGGCGGGGGCGACTCGTGTATCGCTGTTATGACGGAACGATAGGCAAGCGATGCGCTGCTTCTGCGCGGGGGCGAGGGGCGTTCATGGGGCGGGGTTGGGCGCGCCAGTTGTCGAAGGCGGAGGCGCGGCGGACGCAGGCGATGGTGCAGGCGGATTCGCAGCCTTTGGGGGTTTCGAACGCCGCTTTGAGATCGGCTTTGGTGTACGAAAGCAGCGGCGTGCCGGGCTCGCCCCGGCGCTGACTGCAGTAGGAGACCTTGCCGAATTCGTCGATGTACAGGTAGCGACCGCCGGCTCGACATTTGAACGGCGAGGCTTGGTGTTCGATCATCTCATCTTCCCAGCCTTCGCCGGCTTTGTGGAAGATGCTCTTCTTGCTGCGGTCGCGCATCTCTTCGTACAGCGCGGCCAGCTCACTGCCGGCTAGGCCAGGATCGAGTTGCCCATTGCCGTCGTGCATCAGGCCTACGGTCATGAAGAAACCTAAGCCCTCGACCTGATCGACGAGCTTGCGGGTGTCACTGGGGCTGCACGAGCCCATCACCGCGTTGATGTTGATGCCAAACTCGGCTTTCTCTTTGAGCAGCTGCAGCTTGGCGGCGATTTTGGACAACGACTTCTCAGAGACTTCGTTGGGCTCCAGATTGTCGATCGAGATCTGCACCAAAGTGAGTTTCGCGGCATTGAGCCGATCGATCCAGCGCGGGGTCATCGCGTAGCCGTTGCTGATCAGGGTGCACACCATGCCGTGGCTCACTGTGTGGGCGATGATCTCGTCGAGCTGCGGATGCAGCAGCGGCTCGCCGCCGGTGAAGGTGAGCACCAAAGTGCCGAACGAGGCGAGGTGATCGATCTGCGCCTTGAGCACTTCAGTGGGCACCGGGGCAGAGCTGTCGTCATATTCGTTGCAATACCCGCAGCTCAAATTGCAGCGCCGCGTGACCACCATTTGAGCCAGCAGCGGTCGATACGGGTCCAGCATTGCGGCGGCACCGCGCTTGATGGCGCCGGGAAGATTCTTGGGCAGAAACATGTGGCTGCCGTCTAGCACAGGTAGGCCCAGTTGGCTGCCATTGGCCTGGTTGCTTTCAGCGGGGCGCTTTTCGACGCCGATGCAATACAAGCATCAGGGCCGGCATGGTGACCACCGCCGTGCCCAGGCAGGTGATTTCCCCCAAGGTGGCCCCCGCGCCGAAGCTGTTCAGGGCCCGGTTCGCGCTGACAAACAGGCTGCTGTAGCCGATAATGGTCGTCAGCGAGCACAGGGCCACCGCGCGGCCCGTCTCGCCGATCGACTGATGGATGGCGCGCTCGGTTTCGGTTCCGTGCTCCGTCTCCATCACGTACCGCTTGAGAACATTAATACTGTAATCGAGCCCAATACCGAAGGTGATCGGGAACACCACGAAGTTCAAGAAATTGAGCTTGATGTGGAAGGCCGCCATTGCGCCCACCATCAGCACAATGCCCAGCATCAAGACGCTCAACGCCAACAGGCGGTCGCTGAAACGACGCAAAGCAACGAACACCAACAGCGCGGTCGTGAGGAAAGAAACGAGCACCGCCTTGGGGCCATCGATCCAAACCACCTCCAACATGTCCGCGAACACCGGCGCTTGACCGGCCAGAGGCGGTCGTTCGCCGTTCTGCATGCGCAGCGTGCGCAAATCTTCCGCCCATTTGACCAAGTAGCGCCCGTCCCACAGCGAGACATCCGCCTTCTGCTCTACGAACAGAATGCGCCCGCGCGTTCCGTCTTTCTCGGTGAACGGGCGCGCGACGCTTTCCGGCAGATCCGCGAAGGTGAGTGCGTGCACGTCTTCGGGCGGAGTATTGTCGTCGATCTTCTGTTTCTGCTCCGGTTTGGCAAAGCGGCGCGCTTCGAGCAGATCGTCGCGAATTTCCTTGAGCAGCGGGACTTTCTTGTCCTGATCGGTCGGCAGCAAATCATCCAGCGAGCGCACGCGGGAGTACTGCGCTTCGCCCGCTTTGATCTTGTCCTGCATCAGGTTCTTGATGTGGTGCGCTTCATCGACGCTGGGCAGCACGATGGCAATGCCTTGCCCCGCGCCCGCGCTGCCGACCATGGCTTTCACTCGGCCGTTGATGCTGCTGGCGCGGCTGGAGCTTTCGCGCACGGACTTGAGGTTGCGAAAGTCGTACTCGATCGGATCGTGGGCGATGAACACCGCCGCTGACGTAACGGCCGCCAGCGTGAGCAACGCCGAGGCGCCGAGCACCACCTTTGGCTTCGAGAACACCGTTTTCGAAAGCAGCAGCTGAAAGGGCGTTTCTGATGTTTGCGGCTGCAACTTGAAGGGCAAGAAGCGCTCGTAGAACACCGCTACACAGGGGAGCAAAGTGATCGTCCCTGTCCAACACAAGGCCATGCCAATGCCGCCGATGATCCCGAAGTCACGGAAGCCCCGGAAATCCGTCAAGATCAGCGAGCCGTAGGAGAGCCCTGCGGCCGAAGAAGCCGCCAGCGTGCCCATCCAAGTGCCCTGATGGGCGAGGGAGACGGCCTGCTCCGGCGCGTGACCTGAAGCACGCTCTTCGAAATAGCGACTGAGCCAGATGATGAACGGGTTGATGCCGTTGCCCACCACAATGCTGGCCAAGAAGGCAGTGGAGGTATTGAGCTTGCCCACAAACAACTGTGCGCAAGCGAACGTCATCAGCACCGGCACCATCAGCCCAAAGCCCAGGACAGGCAGAGCGCCGAAGCGCCGGAAATACAGCCACATGGCAGTGAGCACCAAGAAGATGGTCAAGCTGGTGGCCACGGTGAGCTCTTTGGCGATCTCGTCGTGCTCTTCGCGCGCGTGCAGCAGATCGCCCCCGAATTCCACCGTCAGCTTCGAGCCGTCCTGAGTGAGGCCGACCTCGTTGAAGTCGGATTGCACCTTGACCATCAGCTTCTGCGCGCTCGCGACGTCCCCGCCACGGATATCCGTACGCAAGAAAATTGCGAGCATGTCGTGATCCGGGTGGATGTAATAGCCGCCGGGGAAGCGATTGAGCTTGCTCTCTCCTGCGTCGGCTTTCTTCTTGAGCTTGTCGATCAGCACGTCAGCCGAAGGGGGCTCTTCGTCGTTGAGATCGAAGAACAGGGGGTTGGCCTTGGATTTCTCGTATTCCAGCCGCTCTTCCAGGGACTCTTTGATCTCAGCGAGATCTTTGATGTCGGCGTACAAGCCCTTGTTCTTGCGCACGAAGTCTTCGTACTCTGTGACGTTCCACTCGACGCTGCGCACGCCGTAATCCTGCAACGCCTGCAGCTTGGGCACTAATGCGGCCGCGAAGTGCTGCATTGCGGGCACATTGTGGTCGGCACTTTCTACCGCGACGGTGAGCGTGCTCAGGCCCCCCAGTCGCCCGCGGATGTGCTCCAGATCCAGCACACTCGGCTTTTGCTTCGGGAGCAGCGCTTCGAACGTCGTGTCGAGCCCCAGCCGCATCACGAAGGGGACCGAGCCGAGCGCAAGCGCGACACCGATGAGCACAAATGCTACAGCTCGACGCGCCTGCACCGCTGCCAAGCGGGAAAACCAAGGTGTAACGGGCGTCACGGGCGAGGGGGTGAGGTTAGTGGCTTTTTCACGCTCACGCGACTACAAACCGTGACGCTCATGTCAGGCCACGCGCTGCCGCCGTTCGCGTCCGTGCTGAAATCGCGCGAGGTCGAAGATCCGGTCAATCTTTGGTTTAACAGGCCGATGGCTTACGGCTTTGTGGCGCTGGTGTTCCGCACCCCGGTCACGCCCAATCAAGTGACGCTGCTCGCCACGGCTGTGGGCATCGCGGCTGCGGCGTGCATCGCACAAGGGTCGCCAGAAAGGATGCTGTGGGGTGGCATCCTGTTGTGGTCGAGTGCGATTTTGGACGGCGCGGACGGCATCTTGGCGCGCGCGAAGCAGATGCAATCGGATTTGGGGCGCGCGTTGGATGGTTCGGCGGATCTTGTGGTGGCGCTCGCGGTGCTCGTGGGCGCCGGTTATCACCTGTGGGATAAGCACCACAGTATCGAGCAAATGGCGATGCTGCCGGTGATCACGGTCTCCAGCGTGTTTCACATCTACCTGTATGATTATTACAAAGAGTCATACATGGCCTTCACCAAAACGGAGTGGAACGGGCGCTTTGAGTCGCGTGCGGATGCCGTGAACAAGTTGCAAGCCTTGCGTGACGCTCAAGCTGGCTGGGTGCAACGCGTTGCTGGCAAGCTGTATGTGGATCTGATGACCAATCAGTATTTCGCTGTGAAAGCCAGTAACCCCGCAGGCCTGCGCGAGAACATCCAATTCCCCGCAGGTCAGCACACCGCCGAGATCTACCGTCGCTACAACCGCGTCCCGATGCGGCTGTGGACCTGGATCTCGCTCGCCCCTCACACTTACTTGGTCGCGATTTCTGCGATGTTCGACCGCTTCGACATTTACCTGTGGTTCCGCGTCATCGCAATCAATCTGCTGTTCTTCGCCGCCCTACGGCAACAACGCAAAGCGAGCGAAGCGACGTTGGCAGAGCTACTCCCCGTCGGAGCGCAGCTGTAGCGGGTATAGGTAGCGGCGCACCTCAGTGGGGGATCTCTTCACTGTGCCCGTCTCCGATGCCAGCGCGCGATAGCGCCGGGGTGTGCGGTGATTCCCAGCGCATGCCGCTTGCGGAAATCCCGGGCCTCAACCTTGGGCAATCACGGTTTGCGTTCTTGGTTCAATGGCGAAGGTGGGAGATTCGGGATAATGGCGTCGGCTTCGCGGATGTATTGGGGCAAGACGGGCATGCCGTCGGGGGCGATGTGCTGCGCGTGTAAGGCAATGACGCTTGCGTGGGGGTAATCGGTGAGATCATCTACCAGGTGCGGCGCGTCCACACCGTGCGCCGCTGCACCGAGCAGCACGTAGTTGGCGCCCAGGGCCTGGGCGATGGTGGATGGCGCTGCAGTTTGCGCGATCAGCCTGGGGCTCCACAGTTCATTGCCGTTGGCGTCATAGGCAGCGACGAACAGCTCACCGCGCCGCGCGTCCATCACCGGGCAGCGAATGCGTTTGTCTTCGCTGGATACCGCGAGCGCCATGGCTTTGAGTGAGCCCACCCCCACAACAGAAATCCCCAAACCGGCCGCGATCCCCTCCGCGAGCGCGATGCCCACGCGCACCCCCGTGAAGGATCCTGGTCCAATCCCCGCCCCAATTCGCTCTAATGAACTCTTTTGCCAGCCAGCTTGTGTGAACAGTCCATCGATGGCAGCCAGCGTGTGTTCCGCGCGCGAATCCGGCGAAGAGAGCGGCGCACTCGCAACCACGTGGCCTTGTTCGACCAGGGCCACCGAGCACCGCGGGCTCGTCGTTTCGATTCCTAAGATGCGCACGCGGCGCGCTGTAGCATGGGGCCTGCGGCGATGGTAAGGGGCACAGCCCGCCGTTCCCGTACGACGCGGTTCTATGCCCTAGTATTGGTGCGGCATTTGGCCCCGGGTGTATGCTTCCCCCGTGCCTCAGATCCTCCCGCGCTTTGACTTCAAGGTGGCGTTCGCCGCCGCGCAGGATATCGGCCGTGTGCGGCAGATTTCCGAGGACGTGCAGCGCTGTGTGCCAGAGACGGGGGTGTTCATCGTGGCCGATGGCATGGGCGGCCAAGCAGGTGGCAAGGAAGCAGCGGGCATCGCGGTCGACGCAGTGGAGAAGTCGTTCCGTTCAGAGCGCACCCAGGCGATGTTGGAAGCCTACGCCACCGATCCGTCGCTTGATCGACGGCGCGACGTACTCGGGCGCTTGCGCCGAGCGGTGGATCACGCTCATGAGGCAGTACAAGCCGCAGCCGCAGCAAAACCGGAACTGGCCGGCATGGGCACCACCTTGGATATCGTGGCCCTGCTGCGCGACAAAGCCTTCATTGCCCATGTGGGCGACGGCCGCGTGTACCTTGCGCGCGCCCAAGCGACGCTGCAGCTCACGCAGGATCACACCGACTTCGCGTTGAAGAAGGCCCACGGCAAGATCCGCGCTGCTGCTCGTGCCAACGCATCCGCTCGACTTTCGAGCGCAGTGGGCGCCGCGCAAGCGCCGAAGCCGGATCTGTTGTGCATTGAGGTGGGGCGAGGGGATCGCGTGCTCGTGTGTTCGGACGGCGTGCACGGTCAATTGAGCGGCGAAGCGCAGTTGAGTGAAATATTACGCGTTGGAGATGCCACGCAGGCCGCCAACGCGCTAGTGGACGCGGTACGCAAACCGGGGCGGGACAATGCGACTTCTGTGGTGCTCGACATTGGAGACCCTTTCGTCAAGCGCCCCGCGAAGGATCGGGGATTGTCGATGTCGGATCTCGCCGCGGTTCAGCGCAGCGCATTGCTCAATGGGCTTTCGGACGCGGCGGTGCTGTACATGCTGTCGGCCGCGGTGGAGTTAGAAGTTGAAATTGGCAGCACTGTGGCCCAGGCCGTTGCCAACGATCTGGCGGCGTATGTCGTGATCGAGGGCTTGCTCGAGTTGCCGAATGGTCGGTCTGTCAGTGACGGCGCGCTGCTCTTTCCTGAGTCGCTGATCGGTGCTTCAGTTGACCGCCTGCCCGTGGTGAAGCAAGCCGCGCGGCTGCTTCGCATTCGGCGCGACGATTTCGGTGAACTGTGCGAGGCCGACCCCTCCCTTGGGCTGCAGCTGTATCGGCGCCTGGCCGAGCACCTG
>DATJEQ010000220.1:0-11059 GCA_035496495.1 Polyangiaceae bacterium | reverse complement strand
GTCGCTTTGACGGAATGACGTCACCAGATCGCTGATCGGGGTGTCTTCAGCGGCGAGCAGCGGGCGACCGAGCGCAAACGACAAATATTGACGCACGACACAGTCGTCTATCTCATTGTTATCAATCAGGATTTGGGCGAGCTGGGCGGGACCGCTGAAGGCGCCATACGGTTTGATTTCACCCTGCCCATCAATGGCGCAGTCGACGTTGTTGTTATCGTGATCGCGCCATTGGCCCGATAGATCGTAATTTTCTAGCCCGAGTCCGATGGGATCCAGCATGCCGTGACAGGTGGCGCAGGCGGCGTTCGCTCGATGCTCTGCGTAGCGATCCGCCTTACACACCGCAGTCATGCTGGTGGGTGGCTGATCCGTGTTCACATTGGGTGGCGGCGGCGACACTTTTTCGCACATCAAGCGCGTGCGCACGAAGATGCCGCGCTGCGTGGGGCTGGTGTCACTGAATTTGCCAAAGGCGCTGAGCACGCTCCCGTGTGAGAGCAAACCAGCGCGCCCGCTCATGCCGTAACTGACCCAGCCTTCGGCCGCGGGGGCCGGCAAGCCGTAATGTTCCGCCAGCGTTGCGTCGATGAACGTCTCTGGGAACGTGAACAGGTTCAGGTAGTTCTGCGGTTCGTCGAACATCACCCGATCAAGCAGCGCTGATGTTTCGCGCGAGAAGGCAGCTGCCAACGTGCCATCAACGGGAATCGCGCGATAGCCCAACCACATCGCGTGAAAGCGGTGCAGTTGCGCGCGCGCCCGCGGATCTTGCAGCAGGCGCGTAGCTTCCGTCGTTCGGGTTGCTGCATCTGCGAGCATGCCGGCATCGGCCGTCGTGAGCAGCGTCGCATCCGGCATGGTGCCCCACAGCAGGTAGCTCATGCGGGATGCGATTTCATGGGAGGTCAGCGCATCAACGCCGCCATTAGCCGTCGGTGTCCCCACCTCAATCCGATACAAGAACTCCGGATCCTGCAATAACGAGCGCACGAACAATCCCACCGCGGTATTGAAATCATGCGGTACGTCGGGATTGTTCTCGGTCGCGTAAGTGAGCAAGCTCATGTAGCGATCGATTTCGTCTTGAGTGACGGGGCGCCGGTAGGCGCGCGGTAACAGGCCGCCCACCACTTGGCTGAAGCATGCGGCGTCACCCGGTGTGGCTGGGGTGCACGGCACAATCGTCGCAAGGCGTGTCGGGTCGGCGATCAACCGCGCGGCAACATCTTCAGCAAGCCGCTGCAGCGAGTCGACCAGTGCCGCTGAGGCGAGCTGCAATGTGTAATCGTTGTCGTACGGCGAGAATTGATCTTCCGGCAAAAATTGGCTGGCTGGGTTCGTGGCGTCTCCCAACAAATCCAGTAACGTGTTATCGAATTCAGCGCGCGACAGCTTACGCACCACACTTTCCGAAGCGACGTACGGCCCGCTCATTGCCGCTGCTCCCGCCACGTTCCCAGTGCCGGCCAAACCCACTGTGCCCCCGCCATTGGGATCGCCCGGAAGCCCAGTGTTTCCCCCGACTCCGCTGCCGGTCCCTCCGCCGTTGCCGTTGCCGGTCCCTGCGTTGGTGCGAGCGGCATTTCCCATTGCGTCGGGTTGCGAACTAGAGCCGCACGCTGCCGCAAATGCGGGCAACACCCCCAAGAGCAAAAGAGAAGCGGTGCGGCGCACGGGCGTTCGCATTGGCAAGGATTGTGCCCCGCACGCGCCGCAAAAACCACCTGAATTCCCACCCACAGCGATGCGCAATTGGGGCGAGCAGGCCGCATGTGTACCGCTCAATTGGGGTCAATGGCCCACGAAATCACGACATTGCGTGGAGTTGTTGTTGTTGAATTCCCGTGTCGGATGGTGTGGGTTTCAGCCCAAATCATATCGTAATATTGCAGTGGGGGTCCCATTCAAATTGAGCGCTTTGACCTAGCTCAATTCGTCCACTCGATTTCTTTGACGTAGATCTTCGCTTCACCCACGCCCCGATGATTCGTGGGCTCTGCGTTGTTCGCGGGCACAGCAACAATCGAAAATAGATTCCACGCACCACCCGGATTCGTAGAAGCGCTGTTGTAATCGGCAGGCACGGGGATCGCGTATTGAGTCCAGGTGGGGTCGATCACGATCCAAAACTCGCTGGTTCCAACGCCCGGGCGGGTTGAGCCGAACTTAATTTCCGTGGTGCGATCGGCGCGGGCCCAAAAAGTGATCTTTGTGGCACCAGAAGCAACGCAGATGCCGGCACCGGATGCTCCGCCAGTCTCCACAGTATTCGTCTGGAAGATCACGCCGCCGTAAAGGGCTTGTGGCACATAATGGAATCCGAAACACGCTGCACTGCCGGCGTCCTCAATGCCCGCGTCATTGCCTAGCTTGACGACATAGGCGGCAGTTCTGATTGCATTGGTAAAAGCGCTAGCATCTCCCGGCGCCGCATCACTGATTGCAGCGTCGTTCATTGTCGCGTCGAGCACGGCCGCGTCGCTGATGGCTGCATCGTCGCGGGAGGAACCGGCATCCGCCGAGGCGTCGCCCGCATCACCTGCGTCCAGCGGAGAGTAAATCTCATCGCAGTCGAGCGCTGCACCGGCGAGGATCTGAAAATCCCTATCCGCTACCGTGGGGCCGATTTGATTGAGGTAGCTGTAAGCATCCGCGACCAGGAGCGGCAATGCACTCGCGGTTGCCGCTCCTGCGTCTGTCGCGCAATACGGCGGCGCGCTCGTTGTTGCTCCGCCAGTTCCCCCAGTTCCGCTGGTGCCGCTGGTGCCGCCCGCTCCACCGCCGCTGCCGCCGGAGCCGCCGTTGCCACCGGAACTTATGGGCAGGGTGCCGCCCGTGTCGCCGGCGCTTCCACCCGAACCGCCGTTCACCTCGCCGCCAGTTCCCCCAGTTCCGCCGGTTCCGTCGCCGGCAGCGCCCGCGGCCGCGCTAACGTTGCCGCTCTTGTCGCTACAAGAGCAACCCAAAAGGCAGGAGCAAAGCAGAACCAGTGGGCCGAACTCTGGCGAAATTCTCATCGGTAGGCCCCTGATAAGCAGAGTACTCAGCCAGCGCGAATTAGCCAACGGGAGTCAGAAAGACGCACTCTGAGTACAAAAGCACCGCGCCGAGCGATGAGCCCGGCGCGGTGTTCTCTCTCTCGTCCACTTGAGGACGCCCGTCTGATTACATCTGATACTGGATGTTCTTCACAAACACCTTGGCTTCCGCCGCGCTTTGGCCGTCCGCCACGATAGAGAACAGCTTCCACACGCCGCCCGGGGTGCCCTTGGACTGCGGGTTGTCGTTGTAATTCAGGAAGCTGGCCATGATTGGCACCGAGAAGGCCGTCCAAGTGGTGGTGAGCGGGAGATAAGACTCCACACCTTCCCAGATCTCGCCGATCTTCATGGTCGTTGCGCGATCCGCGCGGGCCATGAAGGTAACCTTCGTTGCACCTGGGGCAATGCACAGACCGGGGCCCGCGCCCGCTAGCCGCGCTGTGAGGTCGTTACTCTGGAAGACCACGCCGTTCCAATCGCCGGCGGCCTCCGTGTAGTGGAAACCAATGCACGCCGCTGCGGGCACACTGCCGTCACCGCTCATGCCGCCGTCTATCGGCGATGCGTCGCTCATGGCGGCGTCCATTGGCGATGCGTCGCTCATGGCGGCGTCGCTGACCGACGCGTCGCTCATGACCGAGGCATCGCTTGGGGGAACCGAGGCATCCACGACTGGCGTGCTGGCATCTGAAACCGCACCGTCACCCGCGTCAGCGGGGGTCACAACAGCCGTGTAGACTTCGTCGCAGTTCGGATTGTTGATCTTATCAAACGGCAAGTTGCCATCCATGGTGTCGTCGTGGAGACCAATTTGGTTGAAGAACACGACGGTGCTTTCATCGACAGTGAATGGAAGCGGGTTAACCATCGCCGCATCTGTCTCACAATAGCCGGGCACGACGGGGGGAGTGCCGCCCGTGCCGCCGGTGGGCGTGCCGCCGGTGCCACCCGTGCCGCCCATTCCACCTCCACCGACCGCAGGCATACCGCCCGTGCCACCGGTGACGGGGGTGCCACCCGTGCCGCCCATGTCTCCACCCGTGCCGCCCATGGCAACCATGCCACCGGCGCCACCGCCACCGTCACCACCGCCGCCGGTACTCGCGCCGGTGTTGGAGTTCTTGTCGCTGCAGGAGCAGCCGCCCAGTGAGAAAGAAATGACAGTCAACGCGCACAGTTGAGGCAAAATTCGCATTTGCTTGATGCTCCCGTGAAGAATCGAAAGGATGTTGGACTTGGAAGTGAACGGCCGCGCTAGGACTCAGGTAAGCCCAAAAAAGACCGGCGCTCGCCCCAACTCTGTTACCGGATGATAGCCCTTTTGGGGTGCGTAATGTCAAATGCGAATCCCGCAGAAATACCGGGTGAAATGTCGGATTCCTGCACACACAACGCTCGTCGCATTACAGGCTCGCGGTAGCGGCAAGAAGGTCATTACAGCAACACTGTTCTGCCGTTCCAACCCGGCGGATTTTCAATTAGGAACACCCCCAGCATTCGCGCCGCATGGCATTTGCAACTCCGCGCTGCGGCTGGCGACATGCATGTTCGGGAGGCTTTTGGAATTATGACGCAAAATAACTTATCGGTCCGCAGGCGTGCTCTGGGCACGCTTGCCCTGGGTGGTCTGTTGGTTGGCTCGCTGATGATCGCCTGTTCGAAGGAACAGAAGGATCCGGACATCAGCAACACGAACACGGGCAACAACAACGGCGGCACAACATCGAACACGGGCGGGACGGCCTCTAACAATGGCGGCACCGGTGGCAGCACCGGCGGCACCGCGACGACAGGTGGCGCAGGCGGCGCAGCGGGTGGCGCGTGCGCAGTGCCGCACCAGGTTGTTAATCGCATGACGCAGATGTGCGCGTGCCCCGGTTCATTGCCGGACGAGTGCCCCACCACCGGTTGTGTGAGTTTGATGACGGATCCCGCGAATTGCGGCACCTGCGGCAATGCCTGTGATGCGGGTGCAGATTGCAACGCGGGCACCTGCACCATGGCGCCCTCGGCGGTTGCGACGCTCACGGGCTGCACGGCGCAAGATCCAACCGCTGCGGCGCGCCCATCGCCACGCATGATCTTGGCGAACGGCGTGTTCTACATCACGGATCCGGGCAAGGGCACGGTGTCCAGCCTCCCGGTTGCTGGCGGCACCCCTACATCCATTGCAGCAAACCAGATGGAACCCGACTCCCTCGCCGTGGACGCCACTTCCGTGTACTGGGCAAACCGAGGCGACAATACCATTCATAAGGCGCCGCTTGCTGGTGGGGCTGATACAACGTTGCTGACGTTGGATGCGCCTTCCTCCGACTTTGCGGGTGCGGACCCGAATCCGCCGACGATGATCGCGGTTTCAGGCAACCTGATTTACTTCACCCACAAAGCGGACATTTTCTCAATCCCGACCACGGGTGTTGCGGCAGGCGATGCGGGAGCCGGCACCGCTCCAACTCTACCCGACATGGCGCATTGCATGTCGTTACCCAATTACGATGCGAACCAGGTGCCGACCGTGCCCGGCCCTGCGGTGCCCGGAGCAACCTACATCACGGGGAGCAACGCAAGCTGCTTCAAGGGCGGATACCCCAGAGCAGTCGCGGCGAACGGCACCAACATCATCTACACGGTCAAACTGCGCGAAGCGGTGGAAGCAAACGTGCTGGATGGCTCCATGTTCTTGAAGCTCGGCGCCTCCCAGCCCAGCCTGGTGCACGACTTCGTAGAGCTCAATGACACGGCCGGCTATTGGGCTCGGGAAAGCCACGTGTATCGAGCGTTCCTCAACGCGCAAGGGGTGGGCGCAATGGGTGCGGTAGCGAACGAGCCGGTCGTGACTACCAGTGGCTTCGACAACATAACGGCCATGACACTCACCGCAACGCACGCGTACATTGCGGGCGAAGATGGTCACATTGTGAGGGGCGCGCTGGCCGCCATGCCTTTGGCCATGGGCGCTTCGCCGCCGCCGGCGGAAGCTGTGTTGCGCGACCAGAAGGGAGCCGCTTGGCTCACTCACGATGCGACCAATTTGTACTGGCTCAACCCCGATTGCTCCATCAACACGGTGCCGCTGCCCCAGTAAGCGCCTCTAACCAAAATGCACATTGCACATTGAGGCGGCCACAGGCCGCCTCAATGGTTTGTTACCGTGCTTCTGTTACGGTGCTTTTGGGGTGCAGATCAGTGAGAGTGGCGCGTTGCGTGTCGCGCGCGCTATTGTGGGGGTATGCAGCCGCACAGCGGGGGTGACAGTGTTGCGCCGGCGGCTTGGTCGACGAGTGCTTCGGAGCGGCCACCGCCGGTGGTGAAGCCGTTGGGGTTTTGGGATGGGGCGTTCACGGTGATCAGCGCCCTGATGTGGCTTGTGGGAACGCCGGGGGTCTGGCTGTTGGCGCTGGTGCCGCTGTTGGTGTTCGCGCTGGTCGCTTCGGGGGCGGTGTATTTGGCACTTTGGGTGGTGAAGCCTTGGATTGCGACGTTCTTTGTGGGCGCGGTAACGGTATTGGCTAAATTTGGAGCCAGCGCAGTGTCGTGGATCGCGGGGGCGCTCGCGGGGTTCATTGGGGTGACGCTGGCTTGGTTGATCACTCCGGCGTTGAGCGCGCCCGCACTGGAGAGGATTGTGCTCAGGCGCGAGGAATCACTGGGGGTGCAGGCGCGCAGCGCCGCGCATTTCTTTTTGCAGATGCGCTGCGGTTTCTACGCATTGACGGCGGCGGCGCTCGTGGTGGGGCCGCTGATGGTGGCGCTGTGGCTGATTGATTGGCTGGTGCCGCCGCTGGTGATCATGACCTTGCCGCTCAAATTCGCGCTGACACTGAGCGCCTTGGGGTGGACGATGCTCGATTATCCTTTGACGTTGCGCGGCATGGGGGTGCGCGAGCGCTGGGCGTTGATGCAGGGCAACCCCCTGCCGGTGTTGGGCTTCGCCTTTGCCTTCACGGTGTTCTTTTGGGTGCCCTTTTCTTCATTGGTGCTGCTGCCCGTGGGCGCCGCGGCCGCCGCCGAACTGTGCCTGCGCTTGGTGCCCCCGGCGCGCGCGTAGCGCGGGCCTTGGGGGCACGCGCGGGCGATAGCCCGCGCACCGTAACGCGCCGTGCAATGCGGGGGCATCCACGCAAAGAAATCCGGAGCAACCAGTGTCACGCCGAAAAATACGGGGGCAGCCGACAAATCCATGAGGGCTGCTGCGCCGCACAACGGCGGGGGCCGATTGTAGGGGCGTGATTAATCACGCCCCTACAGGGGGTGCCGGTTTCGTGATACGCCTTGGGGGTTATGACTGGTCTTTTCAGGCGTAGTTTGGTTGGTTCTTCGCTTGTGCTGTGCGCAGCGGGGTTGGCTTTTATTGCTTCTGCTTGCTCGAGTTCATCGAAGGATTCGACCATGCAAATGACCGCCAGCGGCGGGTCAACGTCGCACAGCGGGGGCGGCGGCAGCACCGCGACTGGAGGCACCACGAGCCATAACGGGGGAACGGGCGGCAGCGCTATGGGCAACGGCGGCAGCACCGCCAATGGCGGCGCAACCGCCAACGGAGGAAGCACAGCGACGGGAGGCACGCCGGCGAACGGCGGCAGTCCCGCGAACGGCGGAATGGGCGGTGCGAGCGGCGGGGCCGATCAGGGTGGAACTGGTGGGCAAGCCATGGGCGGCGCGATTGGCGTACAGGCGGATCCGGGCACAACCGGCGATGGCATGGCAACGCAGGACGCGCCGTACAACGCGCCGGCGGAGAGCACCGGCCTGCTCAACGGCGCAATGGCGGGCGAAGTGACGGGCCCGCTGATCTACCCGAGCCCCGCGATCTATCCCGGGGCCAAGTTCACGTATTACACCTACGTGCCGGCGCAGTACCAAGCCGGAAAGCCTGCGGCGCTGATGGTTTTCTTGGACGCCGAGCTCTACATCGACAGGTCCGACACGCATTTCCATGGGCCCACTGTGTTCGACAACCTGATCGCCGAGGGCTCGATGCCGCCGACCATCGCGCTGTTCGTCGGGACAGGCACGCCGGACGGCAGCTTCGATTTTAACTCGCAGCGCCTGATCCGCGAGGCGCAATACTCAAAGTTCAACGACACCTTCTCGCGTTTCCTGTTGGAAGAGATCATTCCCGACCTGATCACCAGCAAGTACGACGTGGTAACCGACCCTGACGGCTGGGCTATTGGCGGGCAGAGTTCCGGTGGCAACTGTGCGCTGATCGTGGGGGTGCATGCTTCGGACAGCTTCCACAAGATCCTCACCGACAACGGCGCCTTCGACAACGCCGACCCAATGGCACCTGATGTTCACCCGGGTACCTCTTTCCCCGGAGCGATTGCTGACGGCCCGGTCTTGCCGCTGCGCGTCAGTCTGCTCAGCGGGCCTAACGACATCCCCGAGACGCATCAGTACAACCAGGATGTGGTCGCCGCGCTTGAGGCGAAGGGTTATCACTACCGCTACATTGAAGGTTCGGGAGGGCACTATCCCCCCGATCACGCCGTGTCGGATTTTCCGGATGAGCTGCGCTGGCTGTGGCGTAATTACACCTTGCCCTGGTATCCGTGATGCGCAGTTTCCTAATTGCGGTGCTGGCCTGCACTTCGCTGGCCAACGTCGCGTGCTCGAAGAGTGACACGAAAGCTGCAGGCAACGGTGGCACCACCAGCGCGGCACACGGTCATGGGAATGGAGGCGGGGGTACGACCTCTTCCGTTACCCCTGACGCAGGTCCGGTCGCTGGAGGCGAAAATTGCAGTTCGGCCGCCGGCGCGAACGACACGAATTTGACGGTGTATCGGCCTGAAATCGGTGCCCACGTCCTCGGCGCGTTGGCAGGAGCGCTGGTCGTCCGCATCGCCAGAGATCCGCTGACCGGTGGCGTGTATTACATGAACCAAGACGGCCAATTCTGGCTGCTCAATCTGGCCACGGGCGAGAGCACGGCGGTCGATATGGGAGTTTCCGGCCACGATTTTCGCGGCATGACCTTCGGCCCCGATGGCACGCTGTACGTGCTGGGCAACGAAGGCACGCTCGGCGTTGAAACGAGTGTGCTGATCCAAAAAGGCACGCTGGGCGACGCCGGGACGCGAACTTGGACAACGATTGCGACGAGTGACCGCTACCCTGCTGGTAGTAGTGACTTGAATCATCGGTTTGGGGGCTTGACCATCAGCCCTGATGGCCAGTGGTTGTATTTTGGTAGTGGCTCGCGCACCGATCACGGTGAGAAACAGGGATCACAACGCGAAGTGCCGCTCACGTCCGCGATCTTCCGCGTGCCCGTCGATGCGCACGACCTCATGCTGCAAAATGACGCGACTGTGCTGCAGCCGTACCTGTACGCGGATGGATTTCGCAATCCATTCGAAATGGAGTTCAACGGCGAGGCCGAATTGTTCGCGATCGACAATGGCCCGGATATCGATCTTCCTGATGAGATCAACTGGGTGCGTGAAGGCAACAGTTACGGCTTCCCGTGGCGCTTCGGTGCGGAGGCGAATCCAGTTCTTCAAAGCGATTACCGCGGCACCGGCGATCAGCGGCTGCACGCGGGGTATCAGGCCTTCGATCTCGGCACTTACAAGTACGATTCGACTTTCCCTGCTGCGCCGGCCAACGTGCAACTTGTTGATCCGATCCTCAATCACGGTCCGGATGGAGATCACTTCCGAAGCGGCCCTGACAGCGACGTGCTCGACGCCAGCCAAATGGGGCAGACGCTCGCGGGGGTCACGGCGCATCGTTCACCGCTTGGGCTTGCTTTCGACACTGCGGGCAGCCTGTGTGGCGAGTACAAGGGTGCGGGCTTTGCCTTGAGCTTCGGTGCGGTGCAGGACGTTATGGGCGATCCGGGTGGGGATCTGTTGATGCTGCAAATGAGCAAGGTGAGCGGCGCGTACGAGATGCACGCAACACAGCTAGTCGCTGGCTTTCTGGGGCCCGTCGACAGCCTGCTGATTGGCAACAAGCTGTACGTCATCGAGTTCACCGGCGACGCGGGAAACATCTACGAAATCTCCCTCCCGGAAACGGTCGCCCCCACTTTCAGGTGAGGGTTGCAGGGCTCGCGCGAGCCGGTGGATTTGGTGCCCAGGTCGCCGGTTGTTCAGCGGATTTTCAGCGACAGCGGAGCGGCGCCGGGCCGGAGGCGCTAGTCGGGGCTAAAATCACAGGATCTGTCCGCAATTTAGGCGAGCGAAAATGCGCACGCGGAGGCAATCCGCTATATAGCGCGAGTGCCATCGCACCTGGCGTTTCAGGGGCACGGCAATCCCATCCCACAGACGAAGGTGAAAGATGATCAAGGTTGGTATCAACGGTTTCGGGCGTATTGGGCGAATGGTGTTCCGCGCGGCAGCGCTGCAGAGCGATGTGCAAGTGGTGGCTATCAACGATCTGCTCGACGTCGATTATCTCGCGTACATGCTCGAATACGATTCGGTGCACGGTCGCTTCAAAGGTGAGATCAAGGTCGATGGCGGCAAGTTGATCGTCAACGGCAAGACTATCAGCACCTCTGCGGAAACGGACCCAACCAAGCTCAACTGGGGCGGGCGCGGCGTGGATTACGTGGTCGAGTCTACCGGTATCTTCCTGACAACGGATCAGGCGCAGGCGCACCTGAATGCCGGCGCGAAGAAAGTCGTGCTCTCGGCTCCTTCGAAGGACGACACGCCGATGTTCGTGTGCGGCGTGAACACCGATTCGTACAAGGGCGAGAAGATCGTCTCGAACGCTTCCTGCACCACGAACTGCTTGGCTCCAGTGGCCAAGGTCCTGCACGACAATTTCCGCATCAAGCGCGGCCTGATGACGACGGTGCACGCCGCCACCGCGACCCAGAAGACGGTCGACGGCCCGTCCAAGAAAGATTGGCGCGGCGGTCGCGGTATTCTGGAGAACATCATTCCGTCATCCACCGGCGCGGCCAAAGCCGTGGGAAAGGTGATCCCGGAGTTGAACAAGAAGCTCACCGGTATGGCGTTCCGCGTTCCGACTTCGGACGTTTCGGTCGT
>DATJEQ010000219.1:0-2191 GCA_035496495.1 Polyangiaceae bacterium | reverse complement strand
GCCGACGAGAACCCGTCGATCGCACACCGGTGTGGTTCATGCGTCAAGCGGGCCGATACATGCCCGAGTACCGCGCCATCCGCGCTCAACATACATTGATTGAAATCTGCAAGAACACCGAACTTGCCACTGAAGTCACCTTGCAACCGGTGCGCGCGTTCAAAGTCGATGCGGCAATTCTCTTCGCCGACATTCTGCTGCCACTCGAGCCCATGGGGGCGCCGTTTGAGTTCGCAGCGGGGGAAGGCCCGCGTGTGTTCGACCCCGTGCGCGACGAACGCGGCGTTGAACGTCTACAAGTGATCGATCCGGAAGATGGCTTGGGTTATGTGCTCAACGCCATTCGATCGATCCGCAGCGAGCTGAACGGGAAAACGCCGCTGATCGGCTTTGCGGGCGCTCCTTTTACCCTGGCCAGTTACCTGATTGAGGGCGGTAAGAGCAGCAATTACCTCAATACCAAGCGCATGATGTACTCGCAGCCGGAGCTGTGGAGCGCTCTGATGAAGAAGCTGTCGGAAGTGGTGCGTCGTTATTTGCGTGCCCAGGTGACGGCCGGCGCCCAGGCCGTGCAGTTGTTCGATTCCTGGGTGGGCGATCTGTCGCAAACCGATTATCGCGAATTCATCCAGCCGCACGTTTCCTACATTCTGAAAGACTTGGAAACAACGGGCGTACCCGTGATCCATTTCGGCACCAATACGGCAATGCTGCTTGAGCTTCAGAAAGAAGCCGGCGGCACCGTGATCGGGGTCGATTGGAAGACGCCGCTCGATCTGGCCTGGAAGCGGCTGGGCCCAGATGTGGCCGTTCAAGGCAATCTGGATCCGCACCTGCTTGCGGTTGCACCCAAAGAGCTCATCACCCGCCGCGTGCAAGAGGTGCTCACCCAAGCGGGCGGGCGCAACGGCCACATCTTCAACTTGGGCCACGGGATCTTGCAACAAACACCCCCGGAATCCGTGCAATTCGTGGTGGATTTGGTCAGCAAGTTGAGCGCGCGCTAAAAGACGGCGATGGCCAAACGGGTCGTCATCGTCGGTGGAGGCATCAGCGGGCTGGCAGCCGCCTACGCGCTGCATTCTTCGCGCCCCGATTTGGAAATTCGGCTGTTTGAAGCCAGTGACCGCTTGGGCGGCAACGTGGGCACCGATGCCATTGATGACTTTGTGGTCGAACACGGACCGGATTCATTCGTCGTGAGCAAGCCCCACGCCCTCGCTCTGTGTCGGAAGCTGGATCTGGAAAACCAACTGATCAGCACTCCGCCTGAAAATCGCATCGTGTATTTCGCGCGCGCGGGCAAGCTCATTCCGCTGCCCGAAGGCTTGGTGCTGGGCGTGCCCACGCGCTTGCTCCCGCTGTTGTTCAGCTCGCTGCTCAGCCTGAAAGCCAAGCTGAGAGCCGCTTTAGAGCCGTTCATCCCGGTGCGCAAAGAAGCGGGCGATGAATCCGTGTATGATTTCTTCGCGCGGCGTCTGGGCACAGAGGTGGCCGCGCGCATCGCAGGGCCGCTGATCGGTGGGATTTATGCTGGCGATCCCAGAAGCCTCAGCATCGAAGCCACTTTCCCGCAATTTCGCGCAATGGAGCAGCGCTTCGGCAGTTTGATCCTGGGCATGCTGGCAGCTCGAGGAAAGAATCCTCAAAGCGCGCCCGGTTATTTCCTCGCACGTGTATTTTTGCTTTTGCGCCAACTGCTTCCCCACAAGCGCACCGCTGAGCCCGCATTTCTCTCCCTGAAGGGCGGCATGCAAGGGTTGATCGACGCGCTGGCCCGCGCGTTGCCGCAAGGCAGCGTGACAATGAGCACACCGATCGCTTCGGTTAGCTGTGATCCAAGAAAGACCGAACAGCCCGCGCTGGTAACGCTGGCAAACGGGCAGAAGTTGGCGGCGGATGCCGCGCTGCTCTGCGCACCGACGCATGCCTGCGCCAAGCTGGTGAATGATGCTGAGCTCAGCGCAGAGCTCACTGCCATCCCCACCGTTTCGACGGCAACCGTGGTGCTCGGGTTTGAGCGCAGTACAGTGCGCCACCCCTTGCAGGGCGTGGGGTTCGTGGTGCCCAAAGGCGAAGGGCAAATCTTGGCGGCCACCTGGATCAGCTCAAAGTGGCAGCACCGAGCGCCTGCAGGCCGAGTGCTCCTGCGCGCGTTTCTGGGTGGCCCAGAATTGAAAGATCAGCTTGC
>DATJEQ010000218.1:0-10386 GCA_035496495.1 Polyangiaceae bacterium | reverse complement strand
CGGTCACGCCATACCCGCTACCGTGCGCCACGCACTTGGGCTTTTCTTGCACGCTCACTGAGCTGCAATGGTGCTTCACACGCTGAGCATGTAGCCGCGGCCGTGTTCGGCGCGCAGGCACCAGCCGCAATCGGCTAATTTGCGACGAATGTGGTGCACGTGCACGCGAACCAAAGCGGTGCGCGGCGCGTGGTGAGAACCGATCACGTCGTTAATAATCTTCTCGCTGGAAACCCAGGATCCGCGTCGCTCAGCCAAGTACTGAAAGATCGAGAACTCAGTCGGCGTGAGTTTGATCGACTTGGGCCCCACTTGCACCGTGCGGCCCTCGGTGTCCAAGCGCACCTCAGTGCCGGCACCAGGAATCAGCCATTGATCTGAACTGCGGCGCAGCAGTGCCCGGGCGCGGGCCAGCAGCTCACGCGCATCGAAGGGCAGCGTCACGTAGTCATCCGCGCCTGAATCCAAGATCTCCGCGGCGGCCTCAGTGCCCTCATCGGGACACAGCACCAACACCGGGCAACGCTTGCCCGAGCTGCGGATCAGGCGCACCCGTTCCGCTGCTGATGGATCTTCACGGCCCTGCAGCAGCACGATCAAACCGTTGAAACCAAAAGCGGCTTGATCCATCAAATCGTCAGGTAGCACCGCCGCGACGGGCAGCCCGAGTGGCTCAAAAGCCTGTGCGACAGACTTGGCCCACTCCACATTTGCATTGGCTACGAGGATCTGCATGACGGGTCGAGCCGCCTTGCCTGGTTGCATAAATGGCCAAGTTAACACAGAGTCAACGCGGGCGTCACATGCACGCAATATTCATCAATGAATTCAATGGCATTGGGGATAATTTTAGCCCAATAACGCAGTCATTTTGGGCGCGGTGTTCCTTTCCGGTTCAGCCGCAATCTTAGCCAAGTCAAAACCAGACAGAAGTTCACGCGGCCAGCATTTGTCACCCACGCCAAGACCCACGCTGCGTGCGATCCAGGCGACGACGCGTTGTGGATCACAACCCGCCTGGCGCAGTGCGCGAATACTCAAGCTGTCGCTGCGCTTGGCCAATCTGCGACCCTGATCGTCCAACAACAAAGGCAAGTGGGCCCAGTTCGGGTGCGCCAACCCCAGTGAGCGTTGCAGCAGCCATTGCCGTGCGGTGCTCTCAAGCAGATCGGCTCCGCGCACCACTTCCGTCACGCCCGCTGCAGCATCGTCGACCACGACCGCGAGCTGATAAGCTGCGGTTCCATCGCGACGTGCGACCACAAAATCACCCACACTCTGTGCTACATCAATGCGCTGTGGCCCCCACACGCGATCGTCAAATTCGACGAACCCTTCCGGCACGCGGTAGCGCAGGCTAGCGGCTTTGCCTGTTTTTCGGCGGGCTTCCTCCAAGCTGGCAAATAGGCCGCGGCAAGTGCCGGGATAATGCGGCTCCAGTCCCTCTTGACCTTGATGGGGCGCCGCGACGGCATCTTGCACATCCAATCGCGAGCAGACGCAGGGGTAACACAGCCCCATATCCGTCAATTGCTGCAGCGCTACCGCGTAGCGATCCTGTTGTGAGGATTGCCAAGTGATCGGTTCGTCCCAATCCAGGCCCAACCAAGCGAGATCTTCTAATGCTGCATCGGCGAATTCAGGCTTGGAGCGCTGCGCATCGAGATCGTCAAAACGCAACAATAGGCGTCCTGCTCGTGAGCGGGCCGAGCACCAGGCCAGCACGAAGGTGCGAACATGGCCGAGATGGAGCAGGCCGGTGGGGCTGGGGGCAAGGCGCCCGGTGATCGGCGCCCCGTCAGCGCTCTGCGACGACATACGCGACCCAGGCCGCCTCATTTTCGACCGATTCAGTGGGTCGAAAAATGCCATCACCGTGGCCGTCGTCGCCCGGGCCTTCCCAGTACACCGTGCTCTGCCGAAATCCCGCTTCCGCTAACAGTTCACGGATTTCTGGCATGGTCCAGTGACGCCAATCGTAGGTGAAAGCGCGCTTCATCTTGCTGCCGTCGCGGAAGCGGAAGTGGATGTAGTTCATGCCGCGATGCGTGATGGGGTTGAAGGCGTGTTGTTCCCACACGTAGGTGAATCCGCCCACTCGGCGCGGCTCGATGGTTTTATCTTGCGCGTTGTATCCGCCAAAGCAATCCAGGAAGAACATGCCGCCCTTGCCCAACGAGCGGTAAACGCTGGAAAAATACCGCAATAGATCGGCGCGCGTCTTGAAGATCCAGTAACTGAAATTGAAAGCCAATGCGACGTCGAATGCGCCAAAGGGGCCACGCACCGTGTTGCACACGTCTTGCTGCAGCAGGCGCACACGCTGCCCGGGTTCGTTGATGGGGGCCAGGTTATGGCGCTTGCCCCAAGCGAGCACCCCGCGATCCAAATCAACGCCCACTGCCGTGCGCTGTGGGTTGCTCTTGACCCAGTGCGCGCACATGTGCGCGGTGCCACAAAAATCTTCTCGCAATTTCAACGGCGGCCGAGCGTGCTTCTTCTTGAACACGCGCGAGACAAAGTGGATCTCCGTTTCTGGATCTTGCACCGCGATTTGGTAGAGCACGTGCTTATCGGCCGTGCGCGCGGTGTATTTCGGTTTGGTTTTTCGCTTGGTCTTCTTGCGTGCTCTTGCCACGGGCGGGGTATTACTCGGGTTCAGGGCCCTGTTCCAGCGCTCTGTTTGAGCGCCCTGTTCGAGCGTCCTGTTCGAGCGCCCCTGTTCTGGCGCCAATCGGTGTCAGCGGTTGCGGCAGCGCAAGGTCATGGCCCAGGTCTGCTGATCCGTCACGGAGACGAGCAGCGCGCCGCCTGGGACGGCGACTAATGAAAGATCAAGGAATCGCTTTGCCGTTTGCAGTACCACCGAGGGCCAGTGCACCGCTGCCGTCACGCTGACCAACTCAAGCTGCTGTGGGCTGCCCAGCTCCTTGGACTGAGGCACAGCACGCATCAGGGCCGCCGTGCCGCACAGCAGGGCTGTCGCCACCGGTGCCGGATCGATGCCGTTTAGGTACGGATGCCAGCTGCTCTCCCCTTCGTCCGATCCCGGAGTGAGCACTAGATCGACTAGGCCGAACGACGTGGCGTCCTGCTCCAGTGCCATCAGGGCACGCGGTTGGGTGCTTGGAAAATCCACGGCGCTGATCTCAGTGTAACTCTGGCTGGCTCCGCCCAGCCAGGCGACCCTGTCAGGGAGGAGTAGCGCTTTGCCTTCTGCAAAGTGGATCTCGCGGGCGTGTAGAGAGGTCATGCCGGTACGCCCTTCCAGCGCCCATGCCAGAAGCCCCGAGGGTGTCCAACTCAGCGCAATGCTGCTTGCAGCCGCGCCTGGTTCTGTAAGCGTCACTGAGGCAGCGCCAGCAATCCACAATTTGGCGATGCTGCGCGTCGCATCCGCGGGATCGCTCGCCAGGTAAGCGGCGCAGGTTGGCGCAGTTGCCTTTGCGGGTTGCGTGGTCGCAGGCAACGCGACCCGGGTGGCGGGTAACGCGTCCGTGGCCAGCACTTCTTGCCTGTCGCGTGCACCGGCCGCGGTGAAGGGTTGGCGCAGCAGTCGGTGCCCCGAAATCCAATAGGCGATCTCTCCGTTCACACTAGGGCTCGCACTGGGGCTCACACTGGGACCCCGCACAAATCTGAAAGACTCAGCGCCTTCGGTGAGGGGTTTTAGGGGTGATTTCGAGGGGCGGGATTTCGCGGCTAGCGTTCCGAGCGGTGCCACACGCAGTTCGCCATTCCGCGTAACTAAGAGCACGCCCGTTGGTGTTGCCGTGGCAGGTGCCGACGGCGCGATGGGCACCGCCTCGTCGAACAGCACCGCCGGGTGCTGCGTTCCCGCTGGGGTTTCCGCTGGGGTTTCCGCCGGCGGGGACACATCGCTGGCACTTGCCTGCGACTCACTCGGCATCGCTCGCTCAGCTGACGCTGCGGGTAAAGTGGAGGGTGCCGTGCTCGCTGCAACGCTAGCGGCAGGGGCAGAAGAAGGTTGGGTGGAAGGCGCTGGCTTCAGCAAAGCCTCTTGTCGATTGCAACCCGACGCGAGGCCAGCCGCAAGCACGGTCAGTGTCGCAATGGGGCCAGTGACGCGATGGCACCGCAGCATGACCCACTCAAACACGCTTCAGGCCGCCAGCGCGAGTCGAATCTTTTCAGCCTGACCGGAGCGATAGAAGCGTTTGAGCAATGCGCGCGAGCTGGCGGCATGTCGATCAGGTGACAGCCGCGCACACAGCCGTGCAGCGAGATCATTGGCGGTGCGGTAACGTTCCCCCAATTCCGTGTTCTTCGCGTCGATGAACGTGACTTGTTCGAAAAGCCAGCGGTGCAGCCGCCAGAGCCCATCCTCTGTGGAGAGTTCGGTGAGTTCCAGCAACACGGCGAACTTGTCGACCTCCGCTTGGATCTCCAGCTCAAGCCGCGTTGCGGGCAACTCCATGCGCGCGCGTTCAGCCAGCAGCACGAAGTGACTCGCTCCTTCAATCAGTTGCAGGTGATCATCGCTCAGCGTTTCCGGCGCTTGCTGCAAGTCTGCCGGCAACAGCAAAGCCAGTTCGATCCCGTTCGCCCCCTGTTTGACCAGCACCGTTTCGCGCGGCTGCGTGTCATCGAAGCGCACGAAGTCGCCAATATCGGGACCCGTCTCCAGTTGGTACAGAATTTCAATTTGGCGCTGCCTCTGGCGCAACGTATCAAGGACCCGATCCGAGCCGTGCTGTGTCCGAAGCGTCATTGTGCACAGTGTACGACGACCCGATTGAGCGTGCCGCTAATATGGGTCTATTTATACCCAGATCAAAATAGGCCCAAATGCCGTGGCCCCTGTTTCACCGTGAGACGTTCCGGCAGAATACCCAGGGTAAAATTGTACCTCTACAAGCGTGCCGGGAACGGGGAGCTGCGGAAGCCAAAACTCGGTGTTTGTGGGGCAAATGGAGCTCCTGCGTGTCACTGTGGGCTATTGGCACACATCCTGCTTTGGGGCGCAACAACATGGTCTTTGTGCCCGACCCCGGACGTCCCGCTCGCGGTCGCAACGCATTCGGGCGTTGGAGTTCAGCACAACAATCACAAGCGTTGCACGATCGATACCACCTGCTCGTGCGACGCATCGCAGCGCGGGCCATGCGGGCCTTTCCCCAGAATGTTGCAATCGACGACGCCATTGCTGCCGGTTGGCTCGGCTTACTCGATGCGCTGGGGCGACGCACCGAGCACATGACGGACGAGCATTTCACTGCTTTCGCAAGCTTTCGCGTGCGCGGTGCCATTCTGGATCATTTGCGCGTGCTCGATCCGCTCTCACGCAGCATGCGCCGTGCCTCCACCCAGATCAGTCGGGTGGCGGAGCGCCTCACGGTGAAGTTGGGTCGCGCTCCGGAATCGGAAGAGATAGCTGAAGAGCTGGGTTATTCCCTGGAAGACTACCAACGGCTACTGCGCGATCTGAATTGCGGTGTGGTTGTCACCGGCGACTTGTCCGATCATTGCGAGGGAGAATCCCACGATGATCTGCCTGAAACAATCGTGGGTAAACGACGGTTGCTGGTCAAGATGGAGCAAATAATTGCCACCTTGCCGACCAGGCTGCGCTTGGTGTTGTCGTTGTATTATCAGGAAGAGCGAGGCTTTCGCGAGATTGGGCAGGTTCTGGGCGTTACTGAATCCAGGGCGTGTCAGCTGCATTTGGAAGCCGTCAACCGCATTCGCGCGGCCTTTGCCAGCGAGCCGGTGCCGAGCAGTTCAGGCAGCGTGTCCGCTGTTGGGCCCAGTTCAACCCACTGATGTCGCGGGATCGCGGCCGCTAGCGCGGGGTCTTTGGCGTCGTGCGATCTGTTGGTTACACTGCGCGTCGTGATCCGGGTCTGTTTTGTTTGTTTAGGGAACATCTGCCGGTCGCCCACCGCTGAGGGCGTGATGCGTTCGGTGATTGAAGAAGCGGGGCTGACCCACGCCATTGAGGTGGACAGTGCGGGTACCGCTGCCTACCACGAGGGAGAGCCGCCCGATCGACGGTCGGCCCGTGCGGCACTGCGCCGCGGTGTGACGCTGTCCGGGCGCGCGCGACAATTTCGGACTGAGGATTGGCAGCGCTTTGATTACGTGGTCGCGATGGACAGCTCGAATCACCAGGACTTGTTCGGCCAGGCGCGCACAGTCGAACACAAAAGCAAGTTGTACCTGCTGCGCCAGTTCGATGCGAACTCACCGAAGGGCGCCTCAGTGCCCGATCCTTACTACGGTGGAGAAGAGGCCTTCGATCACGTGGTGGATCTGTGTTTCGAGGCGTGCCGAGGATTGGCAGCCCACATTCAACGGGCAAACAAGATCGATAGATCGTGACCTGACATGCAGGCGAAGTTGCGTTCTGCGGTGGAGATCGCGTTGGGCAGCGCGATTGTGCAAGTGAGCAGCGTCGCAGGCGGGGACATCAACCTCGCGTACCGAATCAAGCTGGCTGACGATCGGGTTGTATTCATCAAGAGCAACCCCAGCGCGCCGCCTCAGCTCTTTGAATGTGAAGCGAGCGGTCTAGACTGGCTGGCCCAAGCCGGTGCGCTGCCGGTTCCCCGAGTCCTCGCGTTGTCCAGTGTTGACCCGCAATTCTTGGTGCTGGAGTACCTCGAATCCGGCGCGCAGAGTCGCCGCTTTGACGAGCAGTTGGGACAAGGTCTCGCGCAGCTTCACAGGGCCGGCGCGCCCGGCTTTGGCTTTGAGCGGGAGAACTTCATCGGCCGGCTGCCGCAGCGCAACACGCGCAAGCCGGATTGGGCGACGTTCTACTGGGAATGTCGACTACAGCCTCAAATTGATCTCGCCGTGAATGCTGGGCTGCTCTCATCGCAATTGATGACCGCATTTGAATCGTTGGGCGAGCGGTTGCCCCAATTGGTGGGCGACCCCGAACCGCCCGCGCGACTGCACGGGGATCTGTGGGGCGGCAATTTGCACGTTGGCCCCAACGGGGCGCCTTACTTGATCGACCCCGCGGTGTACGGCGGCCATCGCGAGGTGGATTTGGCGATGATGAATTTATTCGGCGGATTCAGCGCACGTGTGTTCGACGCTTACCGTGAAAGTTTCCCTTTGAGTTTCGGGCATCAAGAGCGCGTTGCCCTGTATCAATTGTATCCGCTGCTTGTTCACGTGAATCTTTTTGGCGTTGGATATGTGGGCTCTGTCGAAAGGGCCATTCGCCGCTATTTGTGAGCGCCTACTTGTGAGCGCCTACTTGTGAGCGTCCGAATCGCGTTTGCTGGGTGCTGTGGGATCTTGCACCCAGGAAGGGGGATAGATTTCGACGATGGAGCGTTGGCTGTCAGGGAGGTAAGCTTTGACGACCTGCCGGATGCGCTGGGCGGTGATATTGGGAAGCAGGGCCAGCTGGCCCTCCAGGGAGCCGGCCTTCAACGCGAGCACCTCGGTGCGACCGAGTTCTGCGGCCAGCCCGGCTGGTGTTGACACTTGGCGCAAGATTTCGCTTCGCAATTGAGCTTTGGCTTTCGCGAGCTCACCCTGGCTGGGGCCAAGGAAACGCAGCCGTTTCAATTCGGCTGCAAGCACCTCATGGATCTTGTCAACGCTGGAAAGGGGAGCAACGGTGACGTAGATCCCGAACAGATCGCTCAGCTGATTGCCCGTGAGCCAGCCCTCCACTGCCAGGGCCCGGGTGCGCAACGGGATCAGGCTGAACGGTAGCCGCGCACTGTCACCGGTCGTCAGGATTGCGCGAATCAACTCCAGCGCCAGGTGGTCGTCGATGTTGAAGCCAGGGATGCGGTATCCATAGAAAACACCCGGCACGATGCAGTGCCTGTCCGTCACCACGTCGAAGCGCTCGCTCGACTGCCGGAATGCAGGGGAGGCAACGAGTGGCGCGGCCGTCACCACGCGGGTTGGAATCGTCTCGAAGTACTGCCGACTTAAGGCCACTGCCTGGGCGCTGTTCACATCGCCCACGATGCTGATTGCGGCGTTCCCGGGCGAGTAGTGGGTCAGGTAGAAATCCAGCGCATCGCTGAGGCCGAGCTGCGTCAGCGTTGCAGCTTCGCCTAGGGGGTCATGTTGGTAGGGCCAGTAATCTTCGAACGCGAGTTCACGCACACGCGCACGCCCTTTGTCGTGTGCCCTTTCTGAAGGGGATGACAGCAGCGTGGCAACGACCAGATCGCGCTGCTCTCCAAATGCCTCGTTGCTGATATTCAGATCCCTCATGACTTCCGATTGCAACCACAGCGCCAGGGCCAAGCTGTTCGCCGGAAGCGCAACGCACAGCTGAGTGATATCCGCGCTCACCGTGTTTGTGATTTCGCCCCCGTGTTCGCTGATCAGCCGGTACGCGTCATCGGGGGTCAGGTTGCGGCTGCCCTGGAATAAGAGCTGCCCCACGAGGTGGGCCAGGCCCGCTTTGTCTTGGGGGTCGTCACGACTTCCCGCTCTGTAGCTCGCGCACACGGCAAGGGATGGATTGTCATGTTGCTCTTGCACCAGGATCCGTAGGCCGTTGCCCAGCGTCAGTGACTGCAACCGATTAACGGTCTGTGGCCCCGCCGTTGCTACGGAACCCTGAGCCGCACAGAGCTGAGCAACACAAAGCCAAATGAACACGATTCGGGAGCAAGCCCAGCGCGAAATGGGCAATTTTCGCATCCGCCAAGGCCTACCACGGCGCGCGGCAGAGCGGACAAGTCTGAGCGCGGGAGTGCTATGCTGGCTGCCATGAGCAAGCCCACCGCAAAGCCCCCAGCCGATTCTGAGGTCACGCTGCAACATTTCATGATGCCGGAGCACGCCAACCCATTGGGCAATGTACACGGCGGCGTGATCATGAAGCTGGTCGACGAAGCGGCGGCAATTTGCTCCATGCGTCATTCCCAGCGCCCCACGGTGACGGTGGCCATCGACTCGGTCAGCTTTCGTTCGCCGGTGCATGTGGGTGAGCTCGTCTCGCTGCACGCGCGCTTGAATTACGTGGGGCGCACGAGCATGGAAGTCGGCGTCGAGGTGCTCGCTGAAAATCCCATCGCGGGCAGCGTCACGCACACCAATTCTGCATATGTAGTCTTGGTGGCCTTGGGCGACGACGGGAAACCCTGTGGCGCACCGGCGCTACTGGTTTCCAGTGACGACGAGAAGCAGCGCTGGGCGGCCGGTGAGCAACGCCAGAAAGAGCGCGTTGCCCGCCGCCGTTGAACTCAATAGGACTTCGGCAAGCTCAGCGTGTGGTGCGCGACGTAGTTGAGCACCATTTCACGGCTCACCGGTGCGGTGCGCAGCAGGCGTGCCATGCCCCACAGGGTTGCTAGGCCGTACTCAGTGGCAAGGCCATTGCCGCCGTGTGTCTGAATGGCTTGATCCAACGCGGCGAGGGAGGCCTCAGCGGCAGCGTATTTGGCCATGTTCGCCGCTTCGCCCGCTTCTTGCCCTTGATCGCACAGCCAAGCCGCCTTCGCAGTGATCAAGCGAGCCAATTCAATCTCGATTTTTGCTTTTGCCAATGGATGCGCGATTCCCTGGTGGGCGCCAATGGGCACACCCCACACTGAACGCTCGCGCGCATACCTTGAGGCGCGCTCCAAGGCATAGAGCCCAATGCCGTTGGCGATCGCTGCGCCAGTGATACGCTCGGGCACTAAGCCGATGAACACCTGCTTCAGGCCTTCGCCCTCATTGCCCAAAAGGTGAGTCGCTGGCACCAACACATTGTCGAAAAACAATGTGTACTGCTTTTCTGGTGCGATGATTTCCACCGGGATCAAAGTGCGCGTTAAACCGGTTGCATTGGCATCCACCACCAGTAGCGAGATGCGCGCGCGCCCGGTTTTGGGATTCTCCCCGGTGCGCGCGACGACCAGGATGTGGTCGGCTTCATCCGCGCCAGAGATGTAATACTTGGTCCCGCTCAACCGATAATTGTCGCCTTCCGCTACGGCGTTGGTGCTGATTACGTGGGAATTTGAGCCAGCGTTCGGTTCGGTAATAGCGAACGCCATTTTCGCTTTGCCCGTGGCCAGGCCTGGAAGAAACCGGGCCTGCTGCTCGGCCGTACCGTGGCGCGCAATGATGGTGCCGCAGATGGCTGGTGAAACGATCAGCAGCAACAGTGGGCAACCGGCCGCCGCCAACTCTTCGCACACGATGGAGAGGGCCGTGATCCCCAGACCCCCTCCTCCGTGTTCCTGAGGGAGATTCACCCCCAAAAAACCAGATTCGGCCAACTCGAGCCACAGCGCTTCGGCGCGTTTCCCGCTCTTGGCCTGCTCCAGGTAGTACTGGTGACCGTATTTTTGGGCGATTTTGCGCACGCCCGCTCGCAGCAATTGGTGTTCTTCGGTTTCGTTGAAGTTCACGGCACCCTTAGTGTGAGCTGCCAGCCTTCAATGACAA
>DATJEQ010000217.1:0-7685 GCA_035496495.1 Polyangiaceae bacterium | reverse complement strand
GACGCCGGCCACCCGCGAAGACTTCGAAAGTCACAAAGCGGATATCGTGCGCGAGCTGCGCCTGCGTAAACAGGCTGACACCCTGATCGGTTATGTGAAGCGACTGCGCGATGAAGCCGAGGGGCAAATTCAAATCGATCCCCGTTACGTTGCTGAAACCGCGGACAAGACCGGAGATGGCTGAGAGCCCTCGGGGTCCCCGAGCAAAGGTGGCAGGCGTCGATCACGACCCGCTAGCTGCTCTCTCTCACTTACAACCGCACGTTGAACAGCTGCCCTGCGGGTTGACCGTGGTGGCCATTGAACTGCCCACTGCGCACAGGGTGTTGATCGACACACACCTGCGCGTCGGTGCGCGTTACGAGACAAATGAAACCAGCGGTATTAGCCATTTTCTCGAACACATGCTGTACCGTGGCACCCCGGCGCACCCCAGCGCGCAGGAATTGGCATTGGCCGTCGAGAGCAAGGGAGGCATGTTGCTGGCCGCGACGGCCACCGACAGCGGCTCACTCACCGTCTCCTCCCCACCCGGCAACTTCGCCGAACTGCTCGCCTTGCACGCGCAAGTGTTCCAGTACCCCGTGCTCAGCGGAATCGACGTCGAGCGGGGCATTGTTTCTCAGGAGATCTTGGAGGGGCTGGACGAGAATGGGCGTTCGGTCGACCCTGATAATTTGATTCGCGCCCTGGCTTTCCTCGATCACCCGTTGGGGTTGCCCATCACCGGAACCTTGGCGCACCTGGAGCGCTTCGATCGCGACATGCTCACGGCCCATCACGGAAAGCATTACACGGCGCAGAATGCCGTGATGGCGATCGCCGGGCCCATTGATATCGGCTTTGCCCTCGAGGGGGTGCAGCAGCATTTTTCCAACCTGCCCCAAGGGGAACTCGCCAGAGCACAAGCGCCCGCCCCAGCTAGTGGCCCTCGCTTTTCTTATGTGAAGGACAGCGGCAGCCAAACGGCGCTGCGTGTGGCGTTCCGTGCTCCCGGATTGCAGTCAGAAGATGAGCCCGCAGTGGATCTCATCTTGCGGCTGATCGACGACGGTATGTCGACAGAGTTGTACCGCCGCGTGTGCGACAACCTCGGCTTGTGTTACGATGTTTCCGCAAGCTACGAGGCGTACAGCGACAGCGGCCTGTTCGAATTCCGCGCTGAAACCACGCCCGACAGAATGGCGGCCGTGCTGCGAGAGATCTTGGGCATTGCCAGCGACTTGGGTAAGCGGGGGCCCAGCGCCGAAGCCCTGCGCAAAGCCCAGCAACGTCACCTGTGGCAACTGTATGAGATGTTGGACAGCCCCGAATCCCTGACGAATTATTTCGCCCTCGGAACCCTGCACCAAGTGCAGCGCTCTCCCATTCAAAGGCAGGCACAGCTGGCCCATTTTGATGCGCCTGCCATCGCTGCCGCCGCGAGTCGCTTGTTCCAGCCCCAGCAACTGAGCGTGCTGGCGGTGGGTACTTTGTCGCGCCGTGAGCAAGAGGCCATCGCCAAACAGGTGGCTGATTTCCGCTGAGGCTTACATCGACTCCCTGTCGTTTTTTTGAATTTACCGCGCTTGCCACTGTGCTAAGGGTAGCGGGCGGGGTTTCGATACCTTGGGCTCCCGTAAGCCCTACCCCAGTCAACTGCCCTAGACCTGAAAGCAGGCCACAGCCCGAATTCGGCGCTGCAAAGGACACCGACGCATGGAAGAACAGCGCCAGAACTCAGGCGGCCATCGCCGACGACGACGGAGCAAGTCGTCACGGCGAACGTCAACCAACGCCGCCCCCGTGTTGATCGCCGCACGCAGGCCAGATTCGCCACTTTTGAATAAACCGGGCCGCCACAACGTCGCGGCCTCCGCCGAGCCGAGCCGCAATGCCAATGGCTCGGACCCCACTGCCGCGCGCGCACTGTCCGTAAACGGCGGCGCTTCGGGCAACGGCACAGGGGGCACAGGGGGCACAGGGGCCGGCGCTGCACAGACCAGCAATGGCCTGGCAAGCGGCACCGGTTTTTCGGAAACTGCCAACAGTGCCCCTCGGCGCAGTGCTCGCATCGTGCAAACCTCCGCGCCCGCGTTGGATGATCGCGAGCGTCTGCGTTTGCGACTGTTAGAGCGCCTGGCGGGTGCGGAAGGGCGTCACACCATTTCGAAGGTTGCCGACGAGATCTGGGCCAATGGCTTCAGTGTCCCCGCGGAGCAAGAGTTCCAAGTTCAGCTGCTAGAGCAATTCGATGAAGCGCGCGTGCGTGACGCAATGGCGGTGCTCAGTCAGCTTTTGAGCAATGGCCCCCCACTCAAGCGCGCTGTGTTCGAACAACGGCTGCGTCGGTTAGAGGAAAATGCTGACGAGACGAGCACTCGCGAGGCGGCCCGCGCACTGCGTCGCCAGATCCGCAGCTAGCTCCGGCTTCTGATGTCCGCGCTGAGCGCCACGGAATTCGAGCGTCGCTTTCGCGCACTGCTCAAAGAGCTGGATCGAACCGAAAATCAAAGCTGCATTGAGTGCACCCGCTGCACGGGGTGCTCGGGTTGTACTTTCTGTCGAGACAGCGAGCGGCTGGTGCGCTGTCATTATTGCGTTCGCTGCGCGGTGTGCAGCGACAGCTCCCACTGTCAAACCAGCCGCAAGCTGGTGCACTGCAGCCATTGCGTCGACAGTGAGAACTGCATGGACAGTTCCTATTTGGTGCGCTGCGTTGCGCTCACGGAATGCACCTATTGTTTTGGTTGCGTGGGCCTGAGCAATGCCGACTTCCACATTCTGAATCAGCGTTATGAGCGTTCAGAATATTTTGCCCTGACAAAAAAACTGGCGAGCGAACTGCGTCTGGAGCAACCTTAATCGGAAGCAATACCGGCCGCCATGAACGACGCCCTGCTCGATGCCCTGTGGCAGAAAATTGAACAGAACTGGGATGAAGAAGCCGCCCATGACCGTTTCTTGAGGGCATGCGTCGAAGAGCGACAACTGCCGTTCGCCGCAGCGCACTACCGCGCAGCGATGCGGGATCAGGGCAGAGACAGCACGCGCTATTTGGGGCGCATCACCGCCCTTGCCTTGACTCAAATCGACGCCTCCCGCACTCCCCAGCGAACCGTCCGGCGCAACGCCCAGAATTTGGTCGCGATCATCCTCATGCTGAGCCTCGCGCTCGCGCTATTGCTGATGGCGCTCACCGGGTCAAAAATGCACGATTTTGCTGTTTTTTGACCCATACTGGCCCTTTTTGAGTCCGGCCAGCGGGGTTGAGCCGCATCGTTAACCAAAAAAATCGTTGCACTGGGCTCATGCGTAGTAAGAAGGTCTTACTTTACGATACCGCTTGAAACGCTTGATCCCTTTTGGCATTCGCGGAGGTTAAATCATGAGTCGTGTTACCTGGATTGGCGCGTGCGCCTGTGTCTTGTTCGCTGTGGCGTGCGGTTCGAATCCCCCCCCTCCGGCGGCTGCGCCGGCCCCGGCACCTGCACCGGCCCCGGCACCCCCACCGCCCGCTAACAACCCCAAGCCTCAAGACGACGGCAGCAGCGGACAGATCAACATTTCAGATGAAATTCTCAAAGCTTGCGGGATTGAGCAGAGCAAAGCGAAGTTCGCTTTTGATTCCGCTCAAATCCAATCCGGGGATCAGCCCGTGCTCAACAAGTTGGCAGAGTGCTTCATCAGCGGGCCACTCAAGGGTCGCTCAATGCGCCTCGTGGGTCATGCGGATCCGCGTGGCGAACCCGAGTACAACATGGTGCTTGGCGGTCGCCGCTCCGACAATGTGAAATCGTATTTGGTGCGTAAGGGCCTGCCCGACGCTCAAGCGGAAACAACATCGCGTGGCGAGATGGACGCGGTGGGCACCGACGATACGACCTGGGCTGAAGATCGCCGAGTGGATATCGCGCTCGCGAACTAGGGCGCCCAATCGACGCTATCTGAGCACCTCGCCGTTCGATCACGCGCCTCGCTATGCAGCCCAGTGAGCCCACACCCGCTAGCGTGAGTGGGCCGTTGGATTTGATGCGCCATGCCTCGGGAATGGTGCTGGTGGTGTTGCTGCTCCTGCTCGCAGCATCTTTCATGGTGTGGGTGATTTGGTTCTTAAAGACATTCCAAATTGGTCGGCTGCGCTCGGCTCAGAGTCGTTTCGATCACGACGCAGCCCTGATCCACGACCCCTCCCAACTCCTAGCGCTGGCCGCGCGGCACCCGCATGCACCTGGCTCACGCGTCGTCGTTGAGCTGGGTAGAAGGCGTCAGGCGGGCGCCAGTTTGGACGTGCTGCAAAGCGTGGCCAAACGCGCGATTGTCAGCGAGCAGCAGCGCGCAGGAGCGTTGATGCCGGCCCTTTCCAGCATCGCTTCGGCTTCACCCTTCGTTGGGCTGTTCGGCACCGTGTGGGGCATCATGGATGCATTCTTAAAAATCGGAGTCGAGAAGAGCGCGTCGTTGCCGGTGGTAGCCCCGGCCATTGGTGAAGCGCTGATCGCCACGGCCTTTGGCTTAGTGGCGGCAATTCCCGCCACGATTGGCTTCAATTTCACCGATCAAAAAATTCAAGACTTACTCAGCGAGTTGGACGCAACCAGTGACGCGTGGGTACAAATCATGAGCAACGCTCCGTTGCGCACAGCGCAATCCGCGTCTAAGAGCTTTCCGCCGAGCAGCTGATATGGGCCTGCAAATTGGCTCTCGCCGCGGCTTTCGCGAGATCAATGTCACGCCATTGGTCGATGTGATGTTGGTGCTGTTGGTGGTGTTCATGGTCACAGCGCCATTGCTGACTACAGGCTTGCGTATCGATTTGCCGGAAGTGAAGGCCGCGAGCACTCCGGTTAAGGATGCGCGGCTGCTGGTCAGCGTCACCAAAGACGAACGGGTGTTGTTCGGCGAGAAAGACGTAACCGATCGGATCGATGTGGCATTCAAAGAGAGTGCCCGCGTTCAGCAAGAGCGTGAGCTGTACATACGCGCCGACAAGGATGCACGCTACGGCATTGTCGCGCGCGTGGTCGCCGCAGCGCGCAACAGCGGGGTTGAGTCGTTGAATCTGCTGGTTGAGCCGGTGGAGGACGAGCCCGCTGATGCACCCGGCAAATCTGCGCCAAAAGGTGCCACGGGCAAGCCATGAGAACTGCCGCTTTCCTGCCAAGCGAGATCCAGGCAGCGGTGATGTTCGCGCTCACAGTGGAGATCGCGTTCGTCGTAGCCTTCACCCTGACCAAGAACACAGCCCACATCGCACCGGCTGCGCCGCCGCCTGAAATGGCCATTCCCATTGCTGTGCGGCCAGTGCTTGACGAAGAAATGCTGCTGAAGAAAGGGCACCGCGTCGACAAAGCGAAGCTGCCCGATATGTGGCGCAAAGAACCTCCCATCAAGAAATTCAAAGAGCTGAGCGCGCCCAGCCAAAAAGCCGAAGATGCCCCCGCAGCGATTCCTTCTGCCCAGGTAGCACAAAAGCACGAGGAGCCGCCGCCGCCCGAAGCCGAAACGACGAATGAGCCGATCGATGAGACGGCCACGAAGGATGGCAAGGAATTGAATATCGAGCAGGAGGGTTCAGAAGAAGGCGTGGAAGAGGGCAAGCAGACCGACCCACTGAAGGTCAATGCCCTTGCCATGTACACCGCAAAGCTCAGCGCGTGGTTCAAACGGGGATTCGAGATCCCACCCGGGCAAATCCCGTGTGACGAGTTGAAAAAGTTGCACGCAACAGCCGAAGCCGTATTGGGCTCGGATCTATTCGTCACTGCAGTGCGAATCACGCAGCCCAGCGGCAACGCGCTGTTTGACGCACAAGTGACTGCTGCTATTCAGAGCAAGGTTGGGCAAGCGGTGCCGCCCCCGCCCCCCCTGTACCCCGACATTTTGCAACAGGTGATTCACACCGACTACCGTTCGTCACAATGCGAATAGATAAGAAAACCTAATGAACGCTCGCTTGTACTCGGCCTTGCTGGGCCTTTCATTTCAGATCATCGCGGTATCCGCTTTTGCTCAGGCACCCCCTGCACCTGCCGCGGCAGCAGCGAAAGCGCCCAGTGAAGATGTTCTGGGCGTCGTGCCGGTAGTCGACGACGGCAAGAACGGAGTGCACGTCATCAAGCTTGCCGTGCTGCCTTCGCTCGAGCCGGATTTGGAAGATGTCATCGCACGTAGCGTCGTGCGCCGTGATCTGGAATTGACGGGCCTGTTCGACATCATCGAAGACAGCAAGGCGCCGCAAGGATTTTATGGTTTCAACGACCCAATCGACTTGAACGCCTGGCGCAAGTTGGGTGCGGAAGTGATCGTCAAGATCGCGGCGCGAGCGGTAGACAAGGATCGCGTCAAAGTATTCGGCCTGTGTTACTTCCTCAGCGTCGGTACCGATCCGGTTTACAAGAAGAGCATCGTCGTGCCCAAAGCCGACATTCGTGTCACTTCGCACCGCATTACAGATGCACTGTTGGGCGCTATCACCGGGCGCAACGGCGGCTTTGCCAGCCACCTGGCGTTCGCTTCCAAAGCCGGCCGCAACACCATGGTTTTCACGGTAGACGCCGACGGTAATGGCATCGCGGCCGTGACCGATCCTGCGCAAACTGCGATGGCACCGGAATGGGGCCCTGCTGGGGATCTTTTCTACGCTCAGAGTGCGAATTACAGTCCTTTCTTCGTGCTCAATCTGCGCACAAAGGTGCAACTGTCACTGCCTTTCAAAACGTCGATTTACAGCGTCGCCTTCAATCACGACAAAACGCGCATGGCCGTTGCTGTGGCGGAAGCGAGCAAGAGCGCCATTTATGTCGGCAATGCCGATGGCAGCTCGATGGCTCGCGTTTCCAATACAGAGCTCGCAACTCATCCCGCTTTTAGTCCCAGTGGCAAGCTCGCTTGGGTGGGCGGCACCGAGCAAGGCAGCCAACGCATTTACGTTGATGGAAAGCCTGTTTCCCCCGCGGCCTTTCCGGCTTCCGCCCCCACCTTCTGCGACACGGAAGACGGTGTATTCCTGGTGTACTCAGTCGGCGTTGGCGGCGATCGCCACGACTTGGTGATGAGCAACGAGCGCGGCGGGGGCCTAACACGACTCACCCAGGGGCAAGGGTCGAACACCTACCCTGCGTGCAGCCCTGACGGCAGATTGCTCGCGTTTTTCTCGGAGCGCAGCAAAGACAGCGGCCTGTACATCAAGTCACTCAAGAGCTGGAAAGATCAGAAGATCTCTGGGCGCGTGGGGGAATCGCTGCGCTGGGATATGCTACCGCCCGCCGCACTGCCCCCCGACTCTGCAGCGAGCGCAGCTCCGTCAAACGAACAGCCCGCCAAGCGCTAACGCCAACTGCGCATCGCCCAGCACGCGCAACTTGCCAGCTAAGAAAAGCTCCAGGGGCGGCACCTGCCCGCTGCGCACGGCGATTAGATCGGCGTGATCGCATTCCACCGCGCATTCCGCATTTTCAAAATCGATTCCGCGATCACCCGGAGTGAGCAACACCCGACGCTGCACCTCTTGATCCGCAACGCGCACCAATATGCTACCCGGCACATTCCTAACCAAGTTCAGTGTCTGTGCATCGACGCGCAACATGCGCTGACCAATGAACAGTGGGGGGCGTTCTTCAGAAAGCGCCTCCCCCAAAGCCAAGCGTTCGAAATCATTTGCACTGATTGAGGCGGTGAGTACGCGATCCACGACCAAACTGCGC
>DATJEQ010000216.1:0-7395 GCA_035496495.1 Polyangiaceae bacterium | reverse complement strand
GGGCATCGGTGAGGGACACACGAAGGCTGGCCGGTCTCGTCGCATCCGCGGGCGTGGTTTCATCGTCGAGCGCTGCGGTTGCACCAGCGGCGGAATTCAACGCGGGGGGGGTGTTGTGGGTCGAATCTGAGCTTCCGCTGGCTCCCCCTGTCGCAGTGTCAGACGCCAGAAGATCGGCGTTCGGGGTGCTGCCTTTCGATCCAGCTTGATCGCGATTGGGAATGGTCATCCCATCGGATCCCAAGCCGTAGGGGAAGTAGTCGTTTGACGAACACGCGCTGGACGCCAAAGCTAAGGCGCCGAGTAACGCGCTGTGTGTGAGTATTCGTGGGTGAAAGTTCATGGTTGTTCTCCTGCAGTACGCAACCACTGCAGGCACCATGCCAAACGGGAATCGGCGATAAATGGCCAGAAATGTCCACTTTCACGCGCCCTGCGGGCGTGTCGGGGTGACCCCTTTCAGGTCACGTTGACCTCAAGGCACCCAGCCCGGCAACGCGGCGGCTTGTTTGATCCAGCTCCGGAGCTGCGTTGCACCACCGCCATCAGCTCTGTGTCGTTCGACGCCACGATCGTGCCTCAATAAAGCTCGCGCCACGCCCGTTGCCGCGGTTGAAGGGTAAGGATTGGGGCGCGATTTCAATCGCAAGAACCGGGTTGTTTGACGCGAGCCTTCTGCGCCATGCTCCGGCGTGCGGACGATGAAAGCGCGAGCGAAAACGGTCCCATCCCAGGCTGCCCTGATCGACCTGTGTGTCGATGCGGCGCGCGCCTACCTTGATGCGCATCTGAGCGAACCGGTCACGTTACACAGTCTGTCGAAGCATGTTGGCGTTAGCCCGTTTCATCTGCAGCGGGTATTCAAGGCGCGCATTGGCCTTTCACCAAAGGCTTATCTGAGCGCGCGCCGCGTTGAGCAATTCAAAAAGAAGGTGGCGCACGCAGGCGCCACCGTGACGCGGGCGATCTACGAAGCGGGGTTCGGCTCGCCCCGCGGGCTTTACGAGCGCGCCAACTCCGCGTTGGGCATGACCCCCGCCGCCTACCGACGTGGGGGCAGTGGGGTGGAGATCCGGTACAGTTTCGCTCGCTGCGCGCTAGGAGTCGTCCTCGTTGGGGTGACCCAGCGCGGCGTGTGCGCTGTTTTCTTGGGGGACAGCCAGCGGGCCTTGGAGCAGCAGCTGCGGCAAGAATTTCCTCATGCCGCCCGCATCAGGGAAAAGGGCGAACTCAAGGCGTTGGTGGCACAGGTCATCGGGCACATCGACGGCCGATCACACCCGCACACGTTGCCGCTGGATGTACGCGGTACGGATTTCCAACGTCGCGTGTGGGCCGCGCTGCAGCGCATTCCCCGCGGGCAGACGCGTTCTTACACACAACTCGCGCAAGCTGTGGGCCAGCCCACCGCCACCCGAGCCGTCGCGAGCGCCTGCGCGGCTAATAAACTAGCAATACTGATCCCCTGCCATCGAGTGGTGCGCGCCGATGGTGACCTCAGCGGCTACCGGTGGGGCCAAAAGCGTAAACGACAATTGCTGCGGAGCGAGCAGCGGCTCCCAGGTCGACGGTAGCGACAATCACGCGTGCGTGCGGCGGGCGGTTCCACACGGCGCGTGTGCCCAGCCGGGGCAGTCGAATTATCTCGGCACAGTCAAGGTCGATGCCAACTGGTCGTCCAAATGCTTATCGCCTAAGTCGATGCCATTGGCGTTCAGATCAAAGGCCAAGATGTCCCAGTATTGGTCTTCACTCAGACTCCCCGCTTTTCCTGGCGGCATATTGTGCACGACAAAATTGGCGATATCGGCAACTGTGGTGAATTGTCCCTTGCGGTATTTCGCACGCGGGGGAGGATCGAGGGGCAATGCGCCTCGATCAAGGCCCACAATCGCTGGGGCCTTGTCGCTGCCTTGTCCGGCGTTGCCGTGGCACTTGGCGCAGTTCTCCCCATAGAGTTGTTGCCCCAGGGCCACCTGCTGGCTGAACGTCGCGGAACTATTCGTTGTCTGCCCTGAGGTTGCCGATTCATCGGGGTACTGCTCCGGCGATTTTGCTTCGGGCTTGCTTCCGCCGCAGGCAGCAATCGCGACGGCTAGGGCTGACGTTAGGAACAATGGGTTGAGTGCAGTGTGCTTCATGGGGTGGCCTCGCGCCGAGTGGCGAGCAAGAAGCGGGCCTAACGACCCTCGAAGCGATCCAGATTCATCACTTTGGTCCAGGCGGCGACGAAGTCGTGCACGAATTGCGTGTGCGCGTCGGCGCTGCCGTAGACTTCAACCAAAGCGCGAAGCTCGGAATTTGAACCGAAGATGAGGTCAACGCGGGTGGCGGTCCACTTCAATGCGCCGGTTTTGCGGTCGCGACCTTCGAACAGATCTGCGCGCCCTGGGGCGGCCTGCCACAAGGTGTTCATGTCGAGCAGGTTTGTGAAGAAATCGGTGCTCAAGGTTTCGGGGCGCCGCGTGAAAACACCGTGCGGAGTTTGCCCAACATTGGTGTTGAGCACGCGCAAGCCGCCGATCAACACTGTCATCTCGGGTGCGCTCAAAGTGAGCAGCTGGGCCCTATCTATTAGCAGCTGCTCCGCGGGCATAACGGACTGGGCCTTCTGATAGTTGCGAAAGCCGTCGGCGACGGGCTCGAGTACCGCAAAGGATTCGACGTCCGTTTCTTCTGCCGACGCGTCCATCCGTCCGGGCCGGAAGGGAACGCTGAGCGGAACTCCAGCGTTCTTAGCCGCTTGCTCTATGGCCACGCCGCCGGCCAGCACGATCAGATCCGCTAGCGAGATCTTTTTGCCGCCGACTTGCACCTCATTGAAGCCGCGCTGAAGCGCTTCCAGTGTCGCGAGCACGCGGGCGAGCTGTACCGGCTGATTGGCTTCCCAATCCTTCTGTGGAGCGAGTCGAATGCGGGCCCCGTTTGCGCCGCCGCGCTTGTCTGAGCCGCGGAACGTTGAGGCGGAAGCCCACGCCGTTGACACCAGCTCCGCCAGCGACAGACCGCACGCGAGCACCTTGGCCTTCAGAGCAGCGATATCGTCCGCGGTGATCAGCGGATGATTGAGTGCCGGGATCGGATCTTGCCAAATCAACGCTGCAGCGGGCACCTCGGGGCCGAGGTAGCGAGCGCGGGGGCCCATATCCCGATGGGTCAACTTGAACCAAGCGCGCGCGAAGGCGCTCTTGAACTGATCGGGGTGCTGCAAGAAGCGGCGCGAGATCTTTTCGTACGCGGGATCAAAGCGCAGCGACAAGTCTGTCGTGAGCATCGTTGGTTTGCGTTTTTGCGCGGGATTGTGGGCGTCGGGAATGGTGGCTTTCGCATCCTTGGCAACCCACTGATGCGCTCCCGCGGGACTCTTGCTCAATTCCCATTCGTAACCGAAAAGGTGCTCGAAGAAATCATTGCTCCAGTGTGTGGGCGTTTTGGTCCAGGTGACTTCCAGTCCACTGGTGATGGTGTCGGCAGCTTTGCCGGTCTTGTAGGCGTTGTTCCAGCCGAAACCTTGCGCCGAAATATCGGCAGCTTCGGGGTTGTCCCCCACGTGACTTGCTGGCGCAGCGCCGTGCGCTTTGCCGAAAGTGTGCCCGCCGGCGATCAAGGCGACGGTTTCTTCGTCGTCCATCGCCATGCGCGCGAAGGTCTCGCGAATGTCATGTGCAGCGGCGAGGGGATCGGGGTTGCCGTTGGGGCCTTCTGGGTTGACGTAGATCAATCCCATTTGCACGGCAGCCAACGGGTTTTGAAGCTCGCGTTTGTCCGAATAGCGACGATCGTCGGCGAGCCAAGCCTTCTCGGCGCCGAAGTACACGTCTTGATCCGGCTGCCACACATCCTCACGACCGCCGCCAAATCCGAAGGTCTCAAATCCCATGGTTTCGAGCGCCACGTTGCCCGCCAGGATCATCAGATCCGCCCACGAGATCTTGCGACCGTATTTTTGTTTGATGGGCCACAAGAGCCGTCGCGCTTTGTCCAAATTGCCGTTGTCAGGCCAACTGCCCAAGGGCGCAAAACGCTGTTGCCCGCGGCCCGCTCCTCCGCGGCCGTCGCCCACGCGGTAAGTTCCGGCGCTGTGCCACGCCATGCGCACGAACAACGGACCATAGTGTCCGAAATCTGCCGGCCACCAATCCTGCGAATCGGTCATCAGCGCCGCCAAGTCCTTTTTCACCGCGCCCAGATCGAGACTCTGAAATTCCTTGGCGTAGTCGAACTGCGCGCCCATAGGATTTGATTGGCTGGAGTGCTGGTGCAGTAGCTCCAGCCGCAGGCGGTTCGGCCAGAAGTCTTGGTTCGTCGATCCGCCTCCAGAGGCGTGGTGGAAGGGGCATTTGCTGGCTTGGGACATGAGATCTTTCTCCTGTTGCTGGCCGAATTGCGTCGGTGTCGTCGGTGTTGGAGCTCACTGTGTCGCCTGAGCGGTGATTGTTCCAATATATACTTGTTATCTTTTAGATAGGATGGGGCTATCAGCGAGAGGGCTTGGATCCGGGCGCTGCTCGGAAGAGATGCGAAATACGCGCTCATTTGTCGCTTCACCGCGCGGTGCCAAAGCCCTATGAAGGACACATGGCGCTGCTTGCTGAGCACACGACCCTGTTGGCCGCCATCGTCGTGGTGCTGCTGTCACTGGTCTTGGGCCTGTTCGTACGGCGCGTGGTGCTCTTCCGCATGGCCAGTGTCGCGACGGGCACGCCCACGCGCGCCGATGATGTGCTGGTCGCTTCGTTGGTGCGCCCCACGCCCCTGTGGTTCCTGTTGTTGGGCTTACACGGCGCGCTGCAGATCGCTGAGCTGCCGCCGAGCATGGCCAGCTTGCTGAAGAAGGTGCTGCAATCGGTGCTGATCCTGTCGGTTACCGTTTGGGGGGCGAAGGTTGCGCCGCGCTTGCTGCAGGTGGAGTTCCCTTCGGGCACCGGCGCAACCGGCGTGGTGCGTTACGCGACACGCATCGTCATTGTGGCGGTCGGCGGATTGGTGTTGCTGGGAAGCCTGGGCGTTTCCGTGACGCCGGTGCTCACCACGGTGGGCATCGGTGGCCTGGCGGTCGCACTCGGTTTGCAAGAGACGCTTTCCAATCTCTTCGCCGGAATGCAGATTACGCTAGCGGAAAATATTCGCATCGGGGATTTCATTCGGCTTGAGTCGGGGCAAGAGGGCACCGTCGACGACATCCATTGGCGGGTTACCCGCATTCGCACCGGCGCGAACAACATCGTGCTGATCCCCAACAGCAAACTCGCGCAGAGCATCATCACCAATTTCAACCGACCGTCGCGGGATCTTTCGGTGTCGGTGGAGTTGGGGGTGCATTACAAAAGCGATCTCGAGAAGGTCGAACGTGTCACCCGTGAAGTGGGCCGCTCCATCATGCAGAAGGTGCAAGGCGGGTCGCCTGATTTCGAGCCGGTGGTGCATTTCACCACGTTCGCCGATAGCGGCATCAAGCTGTCTGTGACCCTGCGCGCACAACAAGTAGGCGACAGCGCCCAAATCAAACACGAATTCATTAAAGCCATCACTCGAGCCTACGCTGCTGAGGGCATCCCGATCCCGTCGCCCATTTCGGTCGTCAATGTGGGGCAGCAATAGGATCGTCAATTGCTACTGATGCGCGCGGTGCCAAATCCATTGCCCCAGGCTCAGTTCGTGTACGCGGTCTGCCAGCTTGGGGCCGAGCAGGCATTGAAGGCCGAGGTGCAACGGTTGTATCCCCAGTGGCGTTTCGCATTCTCCAGGCCGGGGCTCATAACCTGGAAAACACCTGAACCGATCGTTGCGGATTTACAATTGGGCGCCGTGTTTGCCCGATGTTGGGGGCTTTCTTTGGGGCGGGCGGCGTCGCTTGCTGAGTTCAGTGGTCTCGTTGAAAATGTGCCGATGGATGCATTCGCGCTGCATGTGTTTGAGCGCGACCGTTACAAACCCGGTGAAGAGTCCCCGGAGGATCCGTATCAGCCGCTATCGGAGCAAGTCGAGCAACAGCTGCGTGTAGGTACCCCGCGGATTCATCCGCGCGAGCGAGCGATGCAGGCGGGTGATCTCGTGGTCGATGTGGTCGTCGCGCCGGACGAACCCTGGCTCGTGGGGCTTCACCAACACAACGCGTCGCGATCGGAATTTCCCGGAGCTCGGCCGCCATTGGTGTTGCCTGCACAAGCGCCGTCGCGCGCTTGGCTCAAGCTGGAAGAAGGTCTGATATTTGCTCGATTGCCGATCAAAAAAGGGGAGATCGCGCTCGAAATCGGCAGCGCACCCGGCGGAGCGAGTGACGCCCTGTTGCAACGCGGGCTGCGAGTGATCGGCGTGGATCCAGGGGCCATGGCCCCATCAGTGGTGGCCCATCCCCATTTCACCCACTTGCAAATAAAGTTGGGAGATCTGCGTCGCGAACAATTGCCGAAGCGAGTCGACTGGCTGTTCGTTGATGTAAATTTGGCGCCCGCGGTGATGCTCCATCAATTGCGCCGCATCGTGAGCACCCTAAAATCGACACTTAAGGGTGGGCTGGTTACCCTCAAGCTCAACGACTGGAAAATGGCCGAACAAATCCCGGATTTCCTCACGCGTCTGCGAGCCATGGGCTTCGCGCACGTTCAGGCCAAGCAACTCGCTCACAATCGCCAGGAGATCTGCGTCGCGCTGCGCAGTAAGCCTGTGTAAACTGAACCTAAGGAGAGCTCATGAAAGCGGTTGTGATCGGTGAATCATCAGGGGCCAGCATGGAGACGATTATGGCGGTGTACCCCAGGCACAAAGCCATCGTGGATAAGTACATTGCGCAAGGAGTCGTCTTGGGGATCGGCCCGTTCACGGGAGGTGGAAATATGGCCATCTTCAGGACCCGCGCAGCGGCTGAAGCATTCGCCAAAGAAGATCCCTTTATCCTGGAAGGATTAGTGAAATCGTTCGTGATCAAGGATTGGGGCGATTCGATGCTCCCCGAGTAGGGCAATCGCTACGCTTTGGGTTGCCAACTCTGTTGCTCGATTCCAAATTGCGCCGCGTACTCGTTATTCAAGCGAGGCCATTCGAATTTCATCGCGTCGCCACCCACGATGCGTCCAATTGGCGTTCCGGCCAAGAACCGCTCCATCACGTCGAAGCAGATGTGCCAGCCGGCGGCGCCCATTGCGATGAAGTTGCGATCGATGTTGTGCCACAGGGTGAGGCGGGTGCCGCTGGGTGTCGCTTCGAGTTGCCAGCGCATTGCATTGCCGCCCCAAGCGTACTCAAGCAGCGAGGGGGCTTGTGCACGCGTGACGCGCGTCTCATCGACCTGTGGCTTGGGTGTGCCCACGGTCGATAACTTCACGGGCCCTTCAGTCTCCAAGCTTCTATCCGCGTCAAAAGGCGCCCACTCTTGCAGGTGAACCGGATCCGTCA
>DATJEQ010000215.1:0-5049 GCA_035496495.1 Polyangiaceae bacterium | reverse complement strand
GAATTGAGCCATCTGGGCTTTCATTGTCGCCAGCAGCGCAGTGTTACTCAACAGATTGTTCTTTTCCGCTTCGTCTGAACTGAGATCGTATAGCCCTGCCGGGCGCCCCATGGCGGTGATCAGTTTCTTGTCGTCTTCGATCAGGGCTTGGCGTTCGTCGTTGTAGGGCCCGGCGCACAGATCGGCGAACACGGGGCGCACGGCGGCGTGTTGCCCCGCGGGCAGCAGCAAATCAGGCAACAGGGATTGACCCGAAAGCGCATCGGGGGCGCCCGCTTCCGGCTTGGGGATCCCCAACAGATCAAGCAACGTGGGCACCAGATCGATGTTGCTGCGCCGCACCGATTCACGCCGCGGGGCAATTCCGGGCACATGCACGATCAACGGCACGCGGATCAACTCTTCCCACAACTCGAAACCGTGACGGATCAGGCCATGCTCACCGAAGGCCTCTCCGTGGTCACTAGTGACGATCAGCGCGGTGTTTGGAGCGAGGGAGCTGCCTTCTAAGAATTGCAGCAGTCGACCGATGTGCTTGTCGGTGAAGGCGACCTCACCGTCGTACAGGGCCCGCTGATTGCGTCCGAAGTTGAATTCCTCGTGCGGTACGTATTCGGCGTGGGGATCCAAATAATGAACCCACAGATAGAATTGCTTCCCGTCGCCCTGCAGGGTTTGCAGTTGAGCGATGGCGGCATCCGTCAATTTGTCGCTGGTGACGCTGCGATCGCCCTCCGCCTGGGGCACCTTGGGGGCCGCGGAGAGATCCAGCACATCGAAGCCGCGACCGAGCCCGGTGTTTTCCTTCATGTACCAATGCGCCTGCACACTGACAGTGCGTATGCCGGCTTTCTGCGCGCGCTCTTGAATGAAGACGTTGTCCGTCGAATACTTGTCGAAATGTCCAAAGTTACGCGCTGTTTCCCCCGGGTATTTGCCAATCAACGACGGACCGAGGCTCTTGCCGGTGTAAGAAGCCAGCGAATACGCGCGCTCAAACAGCACGCTCTTCTTAACCAACTCATCGAGGTTGGGTGAAACGGGCCTTTGATAGCCCAGGTAACCCAGGTCATGGCGCAGGGTGTCGATCGTGATCAACACGACGTTCAGCTTTGCAGGTAATTTGTCGCGCACGGTGGTTGCGGGGGCGGGTTTCAAACCCGCCCCTGCGGCTGCCTCTAAGGCGACGGCGGGGTCGTCACTGCCGCTACAATCTTCGTCAACGCCGTTACCCGGTTGATCCACCGCGCCGGGGTAGCGCGACGCATTGTGATCGTCGCAATCCCCGCCGCCGAACAACGCGCTGGCGCCATCGTGATCGCGATCTGAAAGCCGCCACACGGGGCCCAGCACTGTTCCGGTGAGCGGCGCGGCCCGACGCAATGCGAGCGTCACGTCGTCAGTCCAGGCGCGATAGCCCAGAGCCGACCCCAGCAAGCCAAGGCCCACAACACCAGCGAGCACCCCCACCCGCCGGATCTCAATCTTGTCGGCGAGGAACCACGCGAACGCGAGCCAAGCCAGCAGCACTGTGGGCGCGCGCAGATCGAGCTCAGCGCGACGCAATACGCCGAACATCGCAAGCGCGCCCCCCGCCCCACTCGTTTGACCCGTGGCGATCAGCAGCGCCGGAATGACGGTTGCGATCAGGCTGGCGAGCAACAACCCCTGTCGCGGGGTGAGCTCCTTCAGCGCCGGCAAGCCCGCGAGCTGCCCCGCAGCGAGATTGGCCGCCACAGCGAGCAGCGCCGTGAGCGCCAACGCCAGGACTGCCATGATCGCGCCGATCACCGCTGGAGCGGCAGTGAGCAGCAGCGCCCATAAGCTGACCCGAGCCAGCAGAACCACGCCGATCACAAAAGCCGCTGCACGACAGGGCCAAAGAACACTGTTACTAACGCCTTTAATCTGAACTGCTAACCCGCTGTAACTCCATGATAAAATCGACACTGCCGGGGCGACAAAGAAACTAACCCCGGAGAGCAGGCTGTAGCTCGCTGCCGCCGCTGGAAGAAGCGCAGCGCCGCCTTCTCTGAGCGCCAGTGCGGCATCCAACAACGCGATCGCAACCGCCGCGCACAATGCAGCCGCCCACCCTTGCAGCATTCGAAACAACACGCCGCGCACAGAACCCTCAATCCGCTTGCTAGGAAGCCTTTGCCCTCAGCCGGCCCTGAGCACTGTGCCGAGCCAAGGGGTGACTCTCGTCATAGACCTTAAGCAGCCGATCCAACGACAGGTGGGTGTAGCGCTGGGTAGTGGACAGCCCACTGTGCCCCAGAAGCTCTTGGATGGCCCGCAGATCCGCCCCGCCTTCCAACATGTGGGTGGCGCACGAGTGGCGCAGCGCGTGGGGGTGCAGATCCGGCCTGCCCACCCCGAGCGCACCGTAGCGTTGCACCAGCCGCTGCACTTGGCGCGCGCCCACGCGCTTGCCCAAGCGACTGAGCAGCAGCGCTTGAGCGTCTTGCTTGCCGTCTTTTGGATTGCGTAGGGTTGGCCGCAGCGCGAGGTATTCTTTCAGTGCTGTGAGTGTCTTTGAGCCCAGAGGGACCACCCGCTCTTTTCTGCCCTTACCAAGCACCCGCAGCAAGCCTTGGGCGGGATCGAAATCAGCGAGATTGAGGCCCACCAGCTCACCGACGCGCAGTCCGCTGCCGTACAGGATTTCCAACAACAGCATGTCGCGCGCCTGCTGTGCGGGTGTGGCCGTGCCCAGCTGTGCCGGGGTGCTCATCACCTCGTTCGCCTGATCCACCCCGAGGAATGCGGGCATCTTGCGGTGGACTTTGGGGGTGGCCAGCTGCTCGGCGGGGTTCTCCTTCACCACACCGCTGCGCGAGAGGTAGCGATAGAATGCGCGCAGGCTCGCCATCTTACGCGCGATGCTGTTGGAGCTGATTTGCTTGACCAAGGCTGCGAGCCAGCCGCGCAACATGAAGCGATCGATGTCGGACAGCTCTGCGGGGCGTCCGCGTTTATCGCTGACGAATTGGCACAAGTTGAGCAGATCCCGCTGATAGGCGAGTACCGTGTTCGGCGAGGCGCGCCGCTCGCCCTGCAGGTGAGCGGTGAACTGCCCAACCGCTTGCACGAGCGGGGAGCCGTCTGTTGGGGCTTTGAGCGCGCCGACGGGCATGGGCGAGGCTATGCCCGAAACACCGCAAACGTCCAACAAAGCAGCCCCAGAACCGCCACTGCGGCCGGCCCCCACAGCCGCACCCAAATGGGCGAACCCTGAGGGGTGACCCCGGCTGAAATTCCCCAGATCAGGCCAAAAGCCGTGAGCACAAAGCCCAGGCCCAAGACGACCACCCAGCCGGCACGTGGGGATTCATCCCGACTGAGCAGCGCCAAGGTCTGATCCTGCGCCGCTTTGCGCTCAGAGGGGCTCAGTGCGGATTGCATCTGTTGGGCCTCCAGGCGAGCGAGGTGCTCGTTGGCCAACGCCAGCCACTGAGGCTCGACCAGCCACAAATGGCGCGTTTCGAGCACCGCACCGCGCACCGCACGCCATGCTCGCAGCGCCGTCACCGAATCTCCCTTGCTCTCGCTGCCGACGGCAATTGCCGCTAAACGCTCATAAGCGGCGCGGCGGTGGGGTGCACCGGGCGCGTACAGCGTCGCGGCGCGCTCAGCGAAGGCCAGAGCATCGTCGAGTCGCCCCGCGTTGAACGCGCGATCACTCGCAGCGAGCGCTCGCTCCCCCTCCACCACGACGCTCACCGTGAGCACGGAAAGCGCCAGCGTGATCAGGAGCAAACCGACCATCAGCGGGCGCAACAGCTGGCCTAGCCACATTGACTCACCTCGCCGGTGCTGCAGCGCTCAGATGAAGTCACGACGTTTGAAAATCAGCGTGGCCACGGCCATCAACCCGACGCTCCAGGCTACAGCATGGAACGAGCAATCGAGCAGGTAGCGCGAGAGCGTCACTTCGGGCACATCCCCGACGAGCAGGGGGCGCGGGGGCACGTACAACATCAAGTTGGGGAACACTTTGCTCAGCGCCACCCCGGTTTGCTGGATTGCGGCGCCGAACACTTTCACGGGCAGGTGCGCCATGGTGTCGGCGGATCTGCCCACGATGAACAACCCGAAGGTGCACACTGCGGTGAGGAACGGCGACGAAAAGGCGGCTAGCACCGTGGCCATGGCGCTCACCACGCCCACTTCCAGCACGGTGAGCACTGCCGAGAATACGACCACTCCGCGGTCGTCAGGTGCGGGTGCAGCCAAGAACCACCCAGCAACTCCGATGACCAGCGCCCACGCCGCTGGCGCGTAGGTGCGCGTGCGCGGGATGCGCCAGGCGATCAAGAAAGCCAGCGCGACACTGCCCAGCACGGTTCCCAAAACCAGAAACAGTGACCGATCCGCCATGAACGCGAGCGCAAGCAGCAACACGCCAACATTCGCGGTGATGAACACCGCCATGGTGAACACTGCACCCAAATACTTGCCAACTAAGTACTCACCTCGACGGATGGGACGCGCGAGGATAGGGAAAATAGTCTTGAGCTCCAGCTCGCGGTACAGCGAGGTGGAGGCGATCACCACCGCGACGATGATGCCGTAGAGGGAAATCGAGGCGGCCCCTAAGTCGCTCACAACGCGCATTTTGCTGCGGGAGGCGAATTCCCCGACGATGGCCGAATAAAACGCCGTGGCGATGGCAACTGCGAACAGCCCGTGAAGCAAGCGGGCCCGCACAGCTTCCCGGTAGGTGTTGAGCATTACTGCCAGCACGCGCGCCATCGTTGAGCGGCATGCTAGCCTGTCGCGTCGCATTGGGGCAACCCCCCGTGGTTGCCCCGAACGCAGGCTCCCGCAGGGCTCAGAACCTTGCTACAAGTGGACCATGCCAGCGCAGGTGCTCAATCAGCCGGTGGGGGACGCTTTCAACCCCGGCGAACAAGAGAGCGACACCAGCTGGGGCTTTGCGGACACGGCCTTTGCAGCAGACTCGCAAGGCATTGTGCGCATGAGCGGCACTCGCTACGAATTCTGCGGGGTGGATCTGCCGGATCTGCTGCCCTTCGCCGCGCG
>DATJEQ010000214.1:0-5252 GCA_035496495.1 Polyangiaceae bacterium | reverse complement strand
ACCACCGTGGGCAGCCCCACAACCCCTAGCTCGTGCATGATCTGCTCAACCTCGGGATCCGAATCGTTCGTCGCGTCGACTTTGGCGGCCAAGAAGCGGCCGGCCTCCCGCGCCACTCGAGCGTCCGAGAACGTGAGCTTATCGAGTTCTTTGCATGCGCCGCACCACTTGGCGGTGAAATCGATCAGAAATGGCTTACCTTGCTCGGCGGCTCGCGCTTTCACCGCACGCGCCAATTGAGCTGCGCCAGCGTTGCCTTGTTCGTCGTGCTCCCAGGCCAGCGCACGCGCAGGCTTTGTGGCCCCAGCGATCAACAAAAAACTGCCCACCACTGTTAGAAAGATTCCCAGCGCCTTGGCGGCATTGCTGCGTTGAGAGCCCCCTTCGAACGAACGATGGACCGCGCCCAACGCAAGCCCCGAAAGCGCAATCACGCCGCAACCGATCAAGAACGCCGGACTAGGCGTTGCGACTTTCGACAACACCGGAAACACCGGCGCCAAAAAATACAGGGCCACAACGCACAGAATGATGCCTAGCACGGATTTGACATGCAGCATCCAGCGCCCGCTCTTGGGCAACTGAACCGCGAACGCACCCACCAGAAAAAATGGAACCCCGAGCCCCAACGCAAAGGTGGCCATCGCCAGTGCGCCCAGAAACGCACTTTGCGTGTGCGCAATCCAAGTCAGAATCCCAGTGAGAAAAGGGCCAGTGCAGGGCGCGGCAATGGGACCACAGGCAAGGCCCAAAATGAAGGCACCTAGGTAGCCGCCACCACCCACGGTGACCAAGCGATTTTTCAATGCATCCGGCAGATCCAATTCAAACGCACCGAACATCGACGCTGCCATCAGCAAGAACAGGCCACTGATGGCCAGCACCACCCAAGTGCTCGCAAGGATGGTTCCAAAAACGCCCCCCGTGAGCCCCGCGACCACACCGAGCGGCACGAACATCGCAACAATTCCGGCAACAAAGGATGCGGAAAGCAGGACCCCCTGCGCTCGGCTGCCCACTTCACGCGCGCCGAACACGCTCACTGTCACGGCAACCATGGGATAAACACAGGGCGTCAGGCTCACCAGGAACCCACTGACGAATGCCGCCAAGCCTGCATAGAAAGGACCCCGCGCGAGTTGCGCAGAAAAAGTACTCTGCGCCGCCGCACCCTCGGTTGCCTGCGCTGCCCACGCGGGAGCCGCCAGAGCCAGAAGGCCCAACATCGTAACAACCCAAGCCACTGTACGTGGAACTGGTCGCGTGCTTGCACTCGAACTCACTTGGGTCATGCCGCCATTGATCCGTAGCGTTTCAATTGGCTGATGCCAAGCCCTGACGGCGAACGCGGGAGCCCGGCTAACACCGCTAAATTTCTGCACTAACTGGCATCAACTTGCGGGGGCAGCGAATCCAGCAATGCGCGCGCATGCGCCAGCTCAGCGCCAAGCCCCACGGCCAAGGCCACGCGCCCGGATGTGGTGCGTTTGATGAAGCCGCTCAACAGGCGACGTGCCTCTGCATAGTTGCCCAACTTGAGGGCGAGCTCACCCAGCACAAACTGCCCGTAGCCTTGACCACACGGAGCATCCTGCAACACGCTGAACAGTTCACCCAGATCTTCCGCCTGTTCTTCACCCGCAGCAATGCGCGCTAACGCCGCTTGGGCGGTATACAGCGGCTTTGCATTCGTGCCCCAACGCACCGCACGATCCAAAGGACCGATCGCCTCTGAGCTGCGCCCCAACAAATACAGCGTGCTTCCCAAGGTCCAGGAATGAAATGCCCGGCGTGATGCAGGGGCTACTCTTCCCGCAATGCGCATGTGCTCAATCGCTTGCTCTTGATCGCCCAACCCCAAGCAGGCACGCGCCGCATCTTGCCGAGCCGCGTCCGGCAGCACATGCAGCTCGATCATCCGCTCTGACACACCAAGCGCGAGTTGGAAGCGACTTCCTTCCATATGCGCTAAGTACAACTGCCGCAGCAACATCGCTTGCGTGGTGTCGTCCAGCCCCGGCTGAGAAAGACCCCGCGTCGCATATTTCGCACGCTCAGCGGGCGACTGCGCGGTGGTGGCGCGTTGCAAATACACCTCGGGGCTGCGCGCTGAAGCAGCAGGTGGCCGCACTGACGCCGGCGCTCTCGCATCCGCCGCGGGTCCGGCCGCGCCACCGGCGGAACCCGCCCCTTCATCGGCGCCAGTTGGCCCATTGAGCGGAATCTCCAGGCCAAATCCGGATCGCGCCATGACTGCCTTCAGCGTAGCATCCCCTGCACGAACGTCCAGATTTCACAGGGTTAGCTGGGTTAACATCCGAATTCTGCAGTGCACCCTGGCTCCAACTTGCCTGCGCCCACTGGTGCGCACAAAGCTGCGCACAGATGAAATTCCCCCTCCTTCCCTGCTCCGTTTGCCTGAGCCTGAGCCTGCTGGGATGCGGCCGCCCCGCCACGGTGCAAGATTGTGAACAGATAGTAGCACGCATCACTGAGCTCGAACTCAAGCATGCGAGTGTTACCGATCCCGCTGTGGTTGCGGAAGAAGTGAACAAGAACAAGCAGCTGTTCCACGATCGAGCAATGGCGCAATGCGTGGGCCGCCGCGTGACGAAGAGTTTCTTGCATTGTATTGACAGCGCGCAAACGGCCGATCAGCTGCTTGGAGAATGCCTTGAGTAGAATCGCGGTCGTGGGCTTCGCTGCGATGTGTGGATTGCTCGTGACCGCCTGTGGTCAACCTCTGAGCGAGACGGATTGTTATTCGCTGCTGGATCGCTACACCGAGCTCTTGCTCAAGTCACAAGATCCGAAAATGCCTGCCCATCGTATTGGGGAGTTGCAACAGCGCGCCCGTGAAATTGCGACGAACGAACCGGTTTACGAATTCTCTGCCTGCGCGAAAAAAGTGAGTCGCAGGAATTTCGATTGCGCCATGGCGGCACCGTCGGTGGACGAGATGGAGCGTTGCCTGATTTTCTAACGCTTCAATCCCGCATGAAGTGGCAAGTGTATCCGCCCGGGTGCACTTCCAAATAATCCTGATGGTAATCCTCGGCAGCGGTGAAAGGGCCGGCTTCGACGATCTCCGTCACTAGGGGCGCGCCCCACTTGCCGGCCTTGTCCACCTTCGCCTTCACTTCTTCGGCTACCTTGCGCTGCTCCGCTGAAGTGAAAAAAATAGCCGAGCGGTACTGAGTACCCACGTCGTTGCCCTGACGATTCTTGGTCGTCGGATCGTGCATGCGAAAAAACCAGCGCTCCAGCAAATCCGCGAACGATAACTCCGCGGGATCGAACACCACGCGCACTGCTTCGGCGTGACCGGTGCGCCCCGTCTTCACTTGTTCGTAATTCGGATTTGCGCTGGTGCCGCCGGCGTAGCCCACTTCCGTTTCCAGCACTCCGGGGATCTTGCGCAACAGATCCTGCATCCCCCAGAAGCAACCGCCCGCGAGCACTACCGTTTCCAGCGTTGTTTCACAGCCTGGCTCTTGGCCAGGCGCAGGAGCGGCACACACATTGTCGTGATCGCTGGCGATCCCAGGTGCCCTGCCGTCGAACAGCGATTGGTAATCCCCGTACCCTTCCGCCTTCAATTGAGCGACTGGGATGAACCGCAGCGAAGCCGAGTTGATGCAATAACGCATGCCTGTGGGAGCTGGGCCGTCGGGGAACACGTGACCCAAATGGGAATCGCCATCCAATGATCGCACTTCCGTGCGCACCCGCCCTAGGCTGGCGTCGGTGTGCTCAACAATCCTTCTCAATTCCACCGGCTTGGTGAAGCTGGGCCACCCGGTGCCAGAGTCGAATTTGTCTGTTGAACTGAACAGCGGCTCGCCACTGGCGATGTCCACATACAGCCCCGCTTCGTGGTTGTCCCAGAATTCGTTGCGGAAGGGCGGCTCCGTAGCGTCCTTTTGGGTCACTTGAAATTGCAGCGCGGAGAGCTTCCGCTTCAACTCTTCTGTGGGCGGCTTACGAAACTCGGACATGCCCCAATTCTAGTCCGATCCGCAGCAGGTTAAACCCCCCAACAAATCCCGCAATTTTATTGCCCAACAGGACCGGCAATGCAGCCGATACGGTGGTCATCGAAGGCGATATCGTCGATCCACATGCCGGCCAACATGCGCATTTCCGTCTGATCACCGACCCCGTCCGGCTGCCTGATCTCGAGCCCCGCGTAGGGTGTGAAGCCCACCTCAATGTGATCAAACTGAGTGATCATGTGGGGCTTCGTGGGGTTGTTGGGCTCGTCTTTGTAGTAAGCCGCTTCAGTGCCGTCGATATACCACTTGGGCATGGCCGCAGCGGCGCCGTCGAACAACAGCTCCACGCAGTACCACTGGTCCACAATGTACGGCATGCTGCGAATGGGGTTCTCACCCCCGTTGTGCCAGACGCCCATCATGCCGTCGAACTGCCAACCCAGTTCGTACCAAGCACCGCAACCTGCATCCTCACAGGCGGCGACAATGTTGCCGTGCCCCCCAGGCACGCCGGGTGAGGCGTGAAGGTAAAATCGACCCCAAATCTGATTGGTGATAGTCCCCACATTCATCGAGACAAATTTGCCGCCACTGGTCGAATTCTGACACTTGGCCCCTTCGGTCGGAGCCGTCGCATCGTTGCACTTGTACAGTTGGTAGGAATGCCCACCATGCGCAAATTCGGTGCTCACCACCGCATTCGTGTTGCCACCTGTCCAGGTCGCAGGAAAAGGACTTTCGAAGTCCATACACAACGGATGGGGATCGTTAGCGCATCCCGCGGCTACACCGGTGCCACCGCCTTGCCCTGAAGCACCCACCATACCTCCAGCGCCGCTAGTTGCACCGCCAGCACCACCGCCGGGCGCGCCGCCACTGGTGCCGCCCATTCCACCCATAACGGTGATCATTCCGCCACTACCGGCCGCTCCGCCCGCCGTCGGCGTACCGCCAGTGCCCCCGCCTGCGGTGAGCGTAGTCGAACCGCCGCTTCCGCCCGCGACACCTATCGTCATGCCCCCAATGCCGGTCGATGCGCCCGAGGTACCGCCTGAACTCGTGCCCCCAACTGGGCTACCCCCTGCTCCACCGCCGGCTTGCGATTGGGTCGTTGAATTGGAGGAACAGGCAAGGCACGCGATCAGAACCCCACCACACACTCCCTGAGGCGCAACGATTCGTTTCATGCGGTTCTCCCCAACTCTGGTCATCCAAGAAGGCTAGCAGATTTGCCACCAGAAGGGGTGATCGAGTGAC
>DATJEQ010000213.1:0-3402 GCA_035496495.1 Polyangiaceae bacterium | reverse complement strand
CTCGCTCTTCAGGTCCGAAAGCTTTCGCTCGCGTCGCACGGCCACCAAAATCACCAGCACGCCCGCAACCACCACCAGGGCCGACAGCGCGCTCAATACCATTTCAATTTTGCGGCGCCGCGCGGCACTCGCGGCGAGCTCTTTCGCGGAGGTCAGCGCGACATTCAGGCGCCATTTGTACAGCGTGGTGTCGAAGGCGCGCCCCACAGTGAATTCGCCTTCCCCCAAAGGCGGCCCGAATACAATGCGCCCTTCAGCGTCGACCACGTTGACGCGACTCTGAGCATCGCGCTCGGGGTACAGCTGCGGCATTGTGTCGTGCACAATGCGCGCCACGTCGTGCCAGGCCACCACCAGAAAGCGCCTTCCCAATGCGCGCCGTTGCCAATAACTGAGCAAGTAGCTGCGATCGTCTCGACTTTCGTGCAAGTGCCGCAATTGCTCTTCGGGCTCAGAAAGGTCCAGTTTCGAAAAAAGGTCGTACACAAACAAGTGCCGCAGATCTTGATCCTCAATGCCCGGGGCGCGCGAAGCGAACGCCACCACCTCATGCCCTGGCCCACTGACATCCACAACGAACACGGCACGCACAGTGGGCGTCTGACGTAACGCCAACGGCAGGCCAATCGTGGAAAGGCTGTCGAGATTGGCGACATCGACCTCGGTGGCCACGAAGTTGTCTTGCTCAATGATCCGTTGATCCAAACGGCCAGCGCGCTCATTCGCAAGCTCCAGCGTCGCTTCCACCACGGATTGCTCACGCAATTTTTCTGATTGAAAGCTGGCGCGAAAGCTCAGCGTGGTCATCACCAGCACCGCCACCACCACCGCTGGCAACAGCAAGAACGTGACCAGCCGTTCGCCCCGTGTTCGCTCCGCCTTCATCTGCCTGAGCTATTCCTACTCCAAAGCCTGACGGTTAGGTATCCTTGGCGGCCAGCGCATGAGTGCCCCCGCTTCTCCAACAAAATCGCCCCGCGCAGCAACGCCGGCAGCGCTGCGCTGGGTCATGGGCACTTTGAGCCAATCGCTCCGCGCGAGCGTGCGTTGGTTGCGGCCGTTGTTAGCGCCGCCCCTTGCTGTGGAGAAAGGGCCACCTTTTAGCGTTGGCTACTTCCTGTTCGCCGGATCCGTCACCTTGCTGGTTGCCGTACGTTTCTTCTCTGAACTTCAGTTGCAGCTCTTCTATGCTGACGTCTACGGCGGGGCGCAGCATGATCAGCTCCATTGGTCGGCTCCGCTCGACGATGTTTTTATTCATTTCGACTTCGCGCGCTCGGCGGCTCGCGGTTTCCCCTTCCATTGGATTGAAGGCAATGGCTACTCCAGTGGAGGGACAAGCCTGCTCTATCCCTTGGTGCTCGCCGTAGGCTACCGCGCGGGGTTCGCGGGAACCAGTCTGATGCTGTGGGCCGGCGTCGTCGCTTGCCTGTGTGTGCTGGGCGTGCTGCTCACTGGTAGGGCGTTGTTCTTGCGCGCTCACCTGCCCAATTGGTCGGCCTATTTGCTGCCCCCTATTTTTCTCGGCTACGGCGTGCTCAGCTGGTCGTTGTTCAGCGGCATGGAAGTGGCACTGCTGCTAGCCGTGTGGTCGGCCACGCTGTGGACATTTTGGCACTTCAGTGAGGATCCGAGCGCGCCCAATGCAGCGCTGTTGCGTCGCGCAATTCCTTTAGGCCTGTGCAACGCACTGCTGCTGAGCACGCGCCCAGAAGCGGTGTGCTGGGTTTTGATCTTCATCGTGTTCTGTTGGCCGCGCCTCAAGAGCTTGGGGTTCCTTCGTGGGCTCAAAGGGCTGAGCGTCATTTCTTTGCCCCCGCTGTTAGTGCTGGTCGCGCAAACGATCGCCAATCGCGTGTTCACCGGTGAGTGGTCGGCCGCTGGCGCATTGGTTAAGCTGGAACTCAATCACCCCTACTGGACGTTGCAACAGGCGATCGACTCCTGGAACTTCTTCGTCGAATACCAAATCGATCGCTTGATGCAGCATCATTTGGCGTTGCCTTTTTCCTTTCGCGACCACACGCTTGACGAACCGGGGTGGCTCTTGGTGTGGCTCGCTGCTGTGCCGCTGTTGGCTCCCAATACGCGCAGGTACGCCGCGCTTTTGTGGTGCTTCGGGCTCAGCTGGTTATTGCTCACGGCGCTCAACGGCCAAGTGCGATGGCAGAATGATCGCTACACAGTGCCCGCGCTCGCGATGTTGCTCATCAGCGCGGCCTTGGGTTTAGGGCTGTTGTGCAAATTCGTCATGGATTCAGCCCAGCCTTGGCTATTGCGACCCATCGTCGCGCTCGCTCTGCCCGTGGGCATTTGGATCCTGGCTACGGGGCAATATGCGAACTACCGCGATCAAGTCTGGTTCTTCGCGCGCGCCAGCAGAAATATCTACGACCAGCACATGACGGCCGCCATGAACTTGCGCTCCGAGCAGCCTGCGCCGCACCGCGTGCTCTTGGGCGACGCCGGAGCAATCCCGTACGTCAGCGATCTGCCGGCGTTGGACATCATCGGCTTGGGCGGCTACCACAATTTGCCTTTTGCGCGCGCCTCACGACTCGGCGTTGGGGCCATCGTTGAATTGATTCAGCGGATGAGCGTGGAAGAGCGCCCGGATGTGATGGCGATCTATCCCAGTTGGTGGGGCGATCTGCCGTCGTGGTTTGGGCGCGAGAAATTCGAAGTGCCCGTGCGTGGCAATGTGATCTGCGGCGGGGCTGCCAAAATCGTGTACGCAGCGAATTGGGAACCCCTTGAAGGCAGCGAATCCCCCAGCAGCGCATTGAACGATGCTTCCGTGATCGACAGTGTCGATTTCGCTGACTTGATCAGCGAACGAAGTCACCAGCAACAACTCAAGGACGGGTACGGTTTCGTGGTGATGAAGCTGCTGCCCGATCCGAACAACCCCAAACGCGATCTGTGGGACGCCGGTCGCGCACTGCCCAAATTCACCACGCTGAGCGTCGGGCTCACCGGCCTGCGCCCCCAAGAGCCGGTTCAGCTCGTCCTGCGCTACACTGCGATCCCTCGCACTAAGGTGGAGTTGAGCGTCGATGGCCACGTGCTCCCGGTCGTGGTGCTGACGCGACAACCGGGTTGGGCCGAGCAGATTTGGACCTCCCCGAGCCCCTCCGGGGTTGATGGAAAGCTGCAGGTTCAGCTGCGGATTTTGCGGGGCGAACTGACTGCCTACCACCTGTGGGCAACTCAGGGTCCGTCGAAAAATCGTTGACAATCAGTAGCTTAGATCTCACCATCTCTGAGTCGTTGGGGAGGACACCATGACCAAGAGCGAGCTGATCGACGTGATTGCTGCGCGGGCCGAGCTCACCAAAGCTCGTGCCGAAAGCGTGGTCAATTGCGTGTTCGACACCATGACCGACGCGCTGAAAGAGGGCG
>DATJEQ010000212.1:0-15474 GCA_035496495.1 Polyangiaceae bacterium | reverse complement strand
GACGTTGGACGTTCAAATCGTCTCACCCCGACGATAGATGCGCTATAAGATCGAATGTGCGCACACAGTTGTTAACCCGCGCGTCCTTCGGCCAGGTTTCACTGGCCCAATGCTCAATGGCACTGGCTTGCGCCGCCCTGTGCCACTTCGCGCTCGGCTGTGACGAAACGCGGGGGCCCATTGTCACGCTGCATATTCCGCCCGACCCTACGGTAAATACCGGAGGCCAAGGGGGGACGCACTCCACCGTGATGCCAACCGGCGGCACTCCCACCATCCTCATGGATTCTGGCGTGGGTGGCACTGTGCCGAATGGCGGCACGCCGAACATGGGCGGGGCAGACGCAGGAGCTGTGGTGCCAACCTGTGTTCCGATCCCACCCAAGCCGTATGTCGCGATCGCTAATCCATCCAGCGTCACCGGTGTTGCGGGGGATTCGCTTTACAACCCGCCGCCTCAGGCCGTCGACGACGACGTCAACACGCGTTGGTCAACGGGGGTGGGTCAAAGCGGGGGCGAATGGATCGAGGTCGACTTTGGGGTGCCCGTAACGCTGACTCGCGTGGAGTTGGATCACGCACACAGCCGCACCGATTTGACGCTCAAAGCCGATTGGCCTCGCGGTTACAGTGTGAGCATGTCTTACACGTCGCGCGATTTCGGTGCGCCTGAGATCACGCACGGAGAAGGCACGGCAGGATTTACCAACATCGTGTTCCCGCAGCCTGCAACTGGCCGTTATTTGCTGATCCAGCAGACGGAAGTCGATCTGAATAATTGGTGGTCGGTGCACGAGCTGACCGCATTCTGCGGCAATTAGAATTCGCGCACCTTGGCCTCGAAGTGCCAAGCCTCACCGACGGTAAAGTAAGCCTTGCCCTCACGGCCCGGCACTGGCGCCTGGTACCCAATTTCGCTCACTCTTCCCTGAGCTCCATCGGTCGCGGCCCCAGTGAGCCACACGACGACGCGCAACTTCAATCTGCCCGCGCTGACGTGCAGTTGTTTCAGCGCAAATTGACCAGCGCCCAACGACTCCACTGTGCGCCGCGCGAGATCTTTCATGCGCTCGGTCGCCTCGCGGTTGAGCTCGTGATCGGTAACGGCTCCGGCGTCGTTCACTTCGACAGTGATCTCCGCTTCGTCGGCCTTCCCAGTGGGCAATCGCGACCAAATGCGGGCCGTGCCCGCGGCAGCGTTCGCCAAAGCGCGCGTGAAGGCCTTTGACAAATTGCGCACCCCTGCTGTTTCGCTCAAGCTTCCGGGCGATATCACTGCGGCGGCGGGTTGCTGCTGCGCCGACGAAGTGGCCTCTTCCTCGTGCGAAGAGCCGGAACTAGGGCGGAAGGCCATCACCTTCTGCATCAACGCCGCGTTGGGATCCTCACCCGTCGCAGCATTGCGCTCCGCCACTTTCTCGGCAGCGTGTTGATGGGTTGTACTGATTTGAGGCGCCGGCTGGGGCGCCGGCCGGCGTTGCGGCTGGGCTCCGGCGGTGTGGGGCTCTGGCGTTGGCGGAGTCGCAGTAGGAACGGCAGGCAATTCATTTTGTCCCACAGTGTCGACCACGACGCCAGCCCCAACCCAGCGATCTACCGGTTCGACTGGGGGCGCCGCTCTGGGTTTGAGCGCGATCACCACCACACTGGCGAACAGCGCGAAATGGATCAGCGCTGAAGCACTGAGCGACCCCAGCCACGGGCCGACGCGCCGCGTCTTCGCCAGCATTGCCCGATAAACTTAGCACACCGCTGGGGTGCGCGTTGTGTGGCCTTTTGAGGCACTGCCCGAGCTGCTCCGGGCGCGCTAAACTCCCACCGTGAGCCACGTCGTCAGCCAGCCGCATCCGCCCTTCTTCACCCGCGATGGGCTGCTGCAGATCTGGCAATTGCCGGCCGCCACCGACAATCTCATTTGGGTTCTGGTCCCGAGCGACGGCTCGGGCATCGCGGTCATCGACGGTCCGGAGGCCTCGGGCACCTTGACGCTGTGCGATACATTGAAACAGCCGCTCGCGGCGGTGCTCAACACCCACACCCACGGCGATCACATTGGCATCAATCGGGACTTGCTCAAGCGCGGTTTGTTGGACGGGTTGCGCGTCATTGGGCCGCGTCAAGTCGCCGCAGCAATTCCTGGGCTCACTGAGCCAGTGGGTGAAGGCGATGAAATCGTATTGGGAAGCTGCCGCGCCTCAGTGCTGGTCACCGAAGGACACCTCAATGGCCACATTTCTTATCTTTTTCCGGGAGCGCTCTTCTGCGGCGATACCTTATTCGCGGGCGGCTGCGGGTTCCTCTTCGATGGCCCACCCAAGAAAATGTTCGACAGCCTCACACGCTTGTCATCGCTACCCGGCGACACATTGGTGTGCTGCGCGCACGAATACACTCAGGACAATTTGCGCTTCGCCTGGTCGGTGGAGCCCGGCAACCAAGCCCTGCGCCGTCGCATCCGGCAAGTGTGGAAGGATCGCGCTGAAGGCCGCTGTGTGGTCCCCTCTACGATCCAAGAAGAACGCGATACGAACCCCTTTCTCAGAACGGATTCGCCCGAGTTGATCGCGCGCGTCGCCCAAGCAATGCCCGACGCAACGCTGGATTCCCCGCTCGCCATTTTCACCGCCACGCGTGCCCTGAAAGACCGCAAAGATCACCGCGCCATCCCCGATGCTCAATTGCCGCTAAACGAGTGATCATCGCCAGAAATGCGGGGGCTAAGACTGCTCGACCGACGCCCGTCGTGCACGACGCGTCAGTTGGATAAGATCGAGCCGGTCAGCTTGGGAATACCCAGGAATTGGTCGAAGGTGGCGATCAGGTGTTGGGTAGCCGGTGATAGATTGGTCTCTCCCCAATAGGCGCTGTCAGGGGGATGACCTGGCAGGATCCACATTCCCAAACGCACGACAGGGCGCGTGGGGCCGAACGTGCGCTCGAGTTGCCCCAGGCTGTCCGCGCGATAAGCAGCGACGTGAGCGGGGCTGAAGATCTCTTTGATGACTCGCCGCTGGCGTGAGGTGAAGACACCTCTTTCCCTGCGAAAGCTCGGTGAGCGGATGATGATGTGGCTGTTGTCTCGGTTGGCCAGAAGCTGCACCGAATGACTCGTTGCGCCCTGCAGCCAATCGACCGTGTAAATGAACCAGTCGTTGGTGATGTCCTCCCAATCCCACAAAGGGGAGCCAGTGCGTTCGTCCCAATTTTCAGGGCGCACGCGAGAGAGTAACCATGATTTGGGCCGAGGTTGACCGAGGTTTCTTGCGTTCATGGCCCCTGGTCGGCGCGCGCCTAGGTCCAGTTGCGTGAAATCGACTGGGCCGTCACCCTGGGCCCTCTCCCGGGTTGATGGGGTCATGTTGCGCTGTTAGTTCGCACAAATGGCACCCCCGAGCAGCGCCGGCTATTCAGGCACACCCCTAAACAAGAAGTTGGGCATCAAGGAAGGCCACACGGTGGCCCTGCTTGCGGCACCCAAGAGCATTGCAGATCTGTTGCGTGAACAAGCTAAGGTCGCGAATTTTCAGACGGACCTACGCGGTCGCGCGCCGCTCAACGTGATCGTGCTGTTTGCTTCCACTCGAAAAATTTTTGAATCCCAGCTGCTCAAAGCTCGTAAGCGTTTGGCGCAAGACGGGGGGCTATGGGTTGCGTGGCCCAAGAAAGCCTCCGGAGTAGTCACGGACATGACCGAAAACGCGGTGCGCGACGTCGCGTTACCCACCGGATTGGTCGACAACAAAGTGTGCGCGATTGACCAGACCTGGTCCGGACTGCGCCTCGTGATCCGCGTAGCGAATCGAAAATGACGCCCCAACTAAGGCAACGACGTCCAGAACTTCCAAAAGCCCTGGGGGCTGAGTTTCGTGTCGTTGATGGTGTTGGTGTGACCCCCTGGGGTCGGACACCACACCACGGGGTAACCGGGCATGCAGCCTTGATACTCGACGCATGAGGACGAATCGAAGGCGGTTTCGCCCGGATCCCAGGGCATGGTGTTCATGGTGCAGCCGTTGCGCATGATCAAGCTGTCGCGCGCCGCTTCGGTTTGCGCCAAGGGGGTGCCATTGTCGTCCACGCCGCGCGTGATGATCGCCGCCATGGGCCCCATGCAGGGATCGTGGTTGAGCTGCAGCCCAGCTGCCGCCCAACCTACCCCGCGCAGCACGCTGGTGCGATTGCACGACATCAAAGCCGTCTCCCAGCCACCGCTGCTGTAGCCGCCCATGAACACCTTGCTCTTGTCGATGCAGAAAGTATCCAACGCTGCGGCCAACACCTGATCGAAGTAGGGCAGCTCAGGCGAATTGGCGTCGTCCCCATCCGGGCCCGCCGAGTAACAGTGATTTTGCTGCATTTGACTCGCGAGCAATTCCACTTGGACAGAAGCCGCTCCTGGGCCAACGGTGATCGGCGTGTTTTCTGGGCTCGTGCCCTGTCCGCAGCCCTGCCCCCAGATGGTCAACGTTTGCGGAACATTCGGATCGTAAGTTGCAGGCGGGCGCGTAAAATAGGTGCGCATCGTGAAATTAGCCTGAAACTGAGTATCGACGTTGACCATGATGTCATGCCGCACCCACTGATCTGGAGAATCGTTCACGGGTTTGCCGCAGCCGGTACTCATTCCGCTGGGCCCGCCCGTGCCGCCCGCCGCACCGCCGGTGCCTTGGCCCCCGGCGCCACCGCTGCCCCCCGTGCCGCCACTTCCCCCGCCACTGCCTCCAGCGCCGCCTGCACCGCCGCCCTCGACGGGCATCCCGGCCGATCCGCCGATCATTGTGGATGTCCCCCCGCTCGTCGAACCTCCACTGCCACCGCCTGCGGTGAGCACAGTCGAACCGCCGCTACTCAGCGCGCCACCGCTACCGCCCGGGGTGAGTGAGGTCGAACCCCCGCCACCGACTTGAGCACCATTCTGTCCACCTTGGGCCGCCCCGTTGGCTCCCGACGATCCGCCGCCGCCAGAGCAAGCTACCCCGGCTACCCACGCCAAACAGATCGCGCTCACCCATGAATAACGCAGCGATTTCAACGCTCCGGCCCGCATGTTTTGAAGTCTGACACCTGGATCAAACGGGGGTCAATGGTCTTGACGCTGGCGGAATATTGAATCAGGAGCAGTCTGCGAACGTCGAAAACAGCCGAAAGGACACGAGGCATACTATGCACCCTACTTTTAGATACCGCCCAGTTGCAGCGGCCCTGCTGGCAGCCAGCGCAGTGGCCTGCGGGGGCACCACGCAATTCCGCGACAACGCGGCCATCTCAATCACCGCGCCGCCCCCCGCGCCGCCGCCGGCCCCGGCCCCCAAGAAAGAGGAGAAGCCGAAGCCCGAGCCGCACGTGAAAGTGACCGCGAAGAAGATCGAAATCGACCAGAAGATCCAATTCGCTCATGACGATTCCAAGATCCTCGAGGCCTCGTTCCCGCTGCTCAATGAGATTGCGGACGTGATCATCAAGAATCCCCAGATCACCAAGATCCTGATTGGCGGCCACGCCAGCTCCGACGGTGACGACAAACACAACTTAGAGCTGTCAGATCGGCGCGCTAACTCCGTGCGCGATTACTTGATCAACAAGGGCGTCAAGGCCGACGTGCTGGAAGCCAAGGGCTTTGGCGAGACACAACCGCTCGACAAGGCGGACACCGATGCGGCGCGCGAAAAGAATCGCCGGGTCGAATTCACCATTGAAAAACAGGGTCGCAGCTTGGGTGCGAAGGAGTCGAAATGAAGACCACGTTCCTTATCCTCACAATCGTCTCGGGCGCCGCGCTGACCCTGGGTTGCCAGTTCTACGCGCGTAGCCCCGAGGATTATAAGAAGGTCACCCGAGAATTGCTGGAGACTCGCCGCGCCGATATCAAGGAGTGCTTCGACAAGGAAAGCAAAGCGTCGGACAAGGCTCACGGCACCGTGGTCGTGCATTTCACCGTTGAAGCGAAGACCGGCAAGATCCTGAAGGCCGAAGCGTTGCCTGAGAGCACCGCGCCCAAGGCCCTGGGTGATTGCGTCGTAGCAGCGATGGACGGACTGGCGCTGAATCCGCCCGACAACCGCACGGGCGACGCGACGTTCACTTACGAATTCACTCAGAAGTGAGCCGCTGACGGTGCACGCCGCGTTCGTCTGTTGGGAACAGACTGACGCGGCGTCACAAGCGGTTCGAGCAATCCGGCAAATCTTCCCATTGAGCCAAAGTCGCCTCCAGCGCGCTCAACGCCGCAGGGGGTGGCTCCGCCAATGGAGCAGACTCGTGAGGGTCGCGGTCGAGGTCGAAAACCATGCGACGACCTCGGTCCAGGTCGACCAGTAGCTTGTAACGGCCGTCGCTCACTGCCTGCAAAGCGGGCAACCCCGCGTAGCCCCACGCCGCTGAGGCCTGCAACTGCGCCAGCACCCGCGGCTTTGGCCCCTGACTTGTGAGCGAACAGGTGTCAGCATCGCACGAACTGATCCAGTCAAAGCCCTGCCAGGAGTCGAGGGGTGCAAGCCCGAGGTAGTGGGAAAGCGTGGGCACCACGTCGAGCAGAGACGCAATGCCGGTGATCGTGCCCGGAGGAACACCAGGCAGCCGCATGAGCAACGGCACCTGCAGCAGCTCCTCGTACAAGGTGCCCCCGTGCGTGCCGGCGCCGTGTTCGCCCAAGGCCTCTCCGTGATCGGCCATCAGAATGATGACGGCGTGTTGGCCACGCGGACTGCTTCGGAGTGCTTCAAACAGGCGCCCCAGTTCATGTGAGGCGGCCGCGACCTCAAGCTCGTACCGTTCGCGGTCTGGGGCGCTGCTCTCGCCACGCAGCCACGGCGCGTGGCTGTCCAAGACGTGCAACCAGCGCAGTCGTGGAGGGGCGCTCGCATTGTTGAGCTCCGCAATGGCCCCGTCGACGATCTTGGAAGTCCAACCCAATTTCCCCGTCCCTTGAGCGTTGAAAGGGTCGTTCTTTCGGTCGAGATCGAAAAGAGCGGACATCTCCTTCAAGCGTTGGTCGCGGATCCACAACGCGACATCCCAACCCGCCCGGGCTGCGACCGTGAAGAAGAGCTCGTCGTGACGGGTCAGGTAACGCCAGTAGCGTGAAGCCTGCAGCGTGCTAACCGCACGAAACGTCGAGGGATAGCTGGTGTATGCATGCTCAAATTGCAAGGATTCAGAGGCCAGTCGTTCGATTGCAGGCGCGATCTGCGCGCGAGGGGTGCCGGCAAAATCCGCCCGAGTGCCGTCCAACAGGATGAAATAGATGTCGGGTTTGGGGTCACGGAGCACACGCGCCCCTTGCGCAACAAGGCCGGAAGCGGGCTTGGGATCGATCAAGCTGTTGCAATTGTCATCGATGCCGTTGTTCGGCACCTCGCATTGCCCAGGGAATACGGCGTCCGAATTATCGTTGCAGTCGCCGCCACTTAGCGCACCCGCAAATCGATCCCCATCTTTATCCAAGAACCAACGCGCGCTGCTCACGAAGCTGGAGACCGCGACTCCTTTCTCCGCGCCCAATTCTACCACGCCTCGCAACGACGGCAGCAGGGCCAACTGTGCGATGAACGCCATCACCGCGATCGCGATGGCCGTCTTCTTCTCGGCCAAACGCGCAATACCTCTGCTTGCAACCGACGCCAATGCGAGCGCTGCAACGAGCGCAGTGTCGTGCCAGCGCGGGTACACGGAAACGAGCACAGTGGCGTCGGCGAAGAGGACTGTGCCCGCCGCAGCTGCCGCGAGCCAGGCAGCCCCACCCGGCGAACGCCGCCAAATGTAGGAAAGAGCCGTCGTCGCGATCAGGATCAGCAGCCCAAGGCCGAAGATCGGACGATAGGTTTGACCCACAAGACCCAGCTCCCAGGGTCGCAGCAGCACAGCGCCCATGGCCAAGGCAAGCAATGAGTAACCCAATCCCCGCAGGAGCGGCCCAGGCTCAGGGCTTTTCCTGAGCGCGCCAATGCTCCAGCCGAGAACCCTACACGGTGTGAGAATGATCGCCGCAAGCGCCGCGAACCACGCCCCCAAAGCAACTCCGACGCACACGTACAAGCCACTCAGGCCCAGCGACGGATGGGAGCGCCACGCCAGTTGCAATGTGTCGCACAGCGCGATCAGCGCCGCCGCCGTACAACAAGCAACGAAATCATACGCCAGGGCTTGCGGCACCGTGCTCGGTCGCGATCCCGCAAAAATTCGGGTGCTCAACTGCGCGCTCCAGGGGCTTGCGTTGCCTGACGCGCTTCGACGAGGCGCTGCTCAATCGTTCCCGCTGGCAGCTCCAGCGAACGCAACAAACGAGACAGCACCTCAACGCCGGCCTCGACCTCTTCCGCCACCACGTCGGTTGCGCCAACTTGCAGCAGGCCCGCCCTCTCTCCCAAAAAGCGCGCGCGGGTGAGGATGGGCAACGCGGGCGCGAGCCTTCGGGCGGTATTGACCACGCGCTGATTGGCTTGCGCGTCGTTGATCAAGAGCACCATGGCGCGGGCTTGATTCAGGTGCGCATGACCCAACGCCTCAGCGCTAGTGGCATCCGCGTAGTACGCCGCTTGCCCCTGTGCGCGCGCAGTACGCACGGTCTCTGCATTCAGCTCCAAAATCACACACGGGATTTCACACGCTGCTAGCGCCTGCGCCGCAAGTTTCCCAGCCACCCCAAAGCCAACCAAAACGACATGGTCTTTTAAGGCAACTTTGTTCGTATCGATCTCGTCAACCCCGCGCACGCCAATCAACCTTTCTAAGGGCGCGAGCAGGATCTCGCCCGCAGTGACGTGCGGCGCCGCCCTCACCAAAATGGGCGTCAAGAACATGCTGGTGATCCCCCCGGCCAGCAGCGGCGCGACATCGTCGTGTTTGACCACACCCGCGTCGATCCCCAGGCGACAGAGCACGAAACCGAATTCGCCAAAATTCGCCAACCCCACCCCTGCCAGCCACGCGACCCGCCGCGGAAAGCGCATCACCATTGCCGCAAGGGTTGCCACGATGCTCTTGGCTACTAGGAACGCCAGCAATAAGAGCAACACCGTGAGCGGTTGCCGGACTACCACTTGGACGTCGAACAGCATTCCGAGCGACACGAAGAAAACGCTGACGAACGCGTCGCGCAGCGGCAACACGTCCCCCAGGGCGCGGTGGCCGTATTCCGTATCGGCCACGACCATGCCCCCCAAGAAAGCGCCCAACGCCAATGACAACCCCACGAGTGATGTGAGGTACGCCGTACCGATACAAATCGCCAGCACAGCGAGCAGGAACACCTCGCGACTGCGACTTGCATCGACCCACGACAAGATTTTGGGCACCACTTTCCGTGCAGTGAAAATCGTGACCACCACGACCAACGCCGCTTTCAACAGTGCCCAACTGATCGCCTGCCCCACCGATTCACCCGCGGAACCCTGCCCCAAAAGCGGCACCACCAGCACCATCGGGATCACGCACAAGTCCTGAAAGATCAACGTTCCCACAATGAATCGCCCGTGGGGAGCGTCAGTCTCCATGCGTTCGTGGAGTGCGCGCAAGACGATTGCCGTGCTTGAAAGCGCAAACACAAAGCCGAAGAACAATCCCCGTTGCATCGACTGACCAAAGGCCACGCACGTGCCCGCAGCAACGGCGATGGACAGAAATACCTGCAGTGCTCCACCCAGCGCGACACTGCGAAAGATGTGACGCAGGCGGTGCAGTGAGAACTCCAGCCCAATCGTGAACAGCAGCAGCACTACGCCGACCTGCGCCAAGACCTCGATCGAGTGGCTGGAATGGATCACGGACAACCCGGATGGCCCGAACAGCGCACCGGCGAACAACAATCCGGCAACCGTGGGCAATCGCAGGCGGGCAAAGACCACGGTGACAGCCACCCCGAGTGCGGCGATCACGGCCAATTCACGTAAGAATGGCAGCTCTTCCACTCGTCACACCACTCGATCCAAGAGGGGTTGATGAGTGATGAAGCGATTGAAGTTATTGAGAAAATGAGACACGAGCCGCTCTTGCTCATTGTCGTGCCCGCCGGCGCTGTGCGGCGTGATGAAGCAATTGGGAGCGCTCCACAACGGGTGATCGACGGGCAGCGGTTCAGGCTCCGTCACGTCCAAGAGCAACGCACCGAAATGCCCAGCTTGCGCCAACCGCAACAGCGCTTGCTGGTCAACGGTGCCGCCGCGGCCGATGTTGTAGAAGATTGCACCGGGACGAATTGCGGAGAGCCGCCTGTGGTCGAAGAAGCCAGCGGTCGAGGCGTTGAGCGGCATCAGATTGATCACGTGATCCGTGTTTCCCAGAAATTCGTCCAAGCGCGGGTCGCTCACTGAAATGGTGAGCACCGGCTCGTCACCCCTCACCCGCTGCCGCACCGCCACAATTTGCATCTCGAACGGCTTGAGCAACTCGCACAATCGTTCACCGATTGTGCCGAACCCAACGATCAACGCGCTCTGACCCACCAGAAGCCGCGACTGGGAGCGAATTTCGCCGTAACGCCACTGACGCGCGCCCCGCTGCGCATCCAGCGCCCAGGGCAAACGCCGCGCCCAACTGAGCATCAATGAAAGCACCTGCTCCGCGCACGGCTCGCAGTAGACCATGGAACTTCGACTGAATAGGATTTTGCGAACACGAAAGCGTTGCAACAGATCTTCTCGATCCCATGGCGTATAACCGGCGCTCCCCACGTGCAGCCATTGCAGCGCTTCGCTGCGAAGCAGACTGGCCACCGCGGGCTTACCGAACACCACGTGCGCGCTTTCCAGATCGTCGTTCGGCTCATCGCGACCGGGTTGGTACAGCAATGAGTGCCCAGCAAGGCCATGCTTGAGCTGTTCAACCCCTGCATCACCAAAGGGCTGATTGCACCAGACTTTGAACGGACCTGTTCGCACGGCGTCGGTCATGGGCGGTGCCGCTAGGAAACCCCGTTTTGGGTCGTACAGGCAAGCCCTGAGGCGCCCCATGGGGCCCAAAATCAGTGATACGGCCTCAAATCGTCAGCGGCGCATCGCCGTTCTCACCGAATTCCGTGATCGGAACATCCAAAGCATTCGCTATGGTTATGAACAAATTTGCGAACCATGGGGCATGGTCGTACGCGACGTGGCGTCCGCTTCGGATCGCGCCGCCTGCTTGACCCAGCAGCAGCACCGGCATGTCGTCGTGGTTGTGCAGGTCGCCGTCGGAAACGTCACTGGAGTAAAAGATCAGGCTATGAAAAAGCAGCGATTCCCCGTCCGCTTCCTGCACGACGCTCAGCTTCTGGGCAAGGTAGGCCAGCTGCGTGATCTGCCAGGTGTCGATCGTCTTAAGCTGTGCCAGCTTGCCGGGCAGGCTCTGGTGGTGAGAAATGTTGTGGTGCCCGTCAACAATCGATGGATCTAAGAAGCCGTAGATACGATTGCTCGCCGCGTTGCCCCACTGGAAGCTGATCACGCGAGTCAAGTCGCATTGGAACGCGAGCACCATCAGGTCGCTCATGGTTTGCACAAGTTCGGCATCACCCACTGGGTTGGCAGGCCGCGTCGCGTTGCACAGCGGAGCACTCGCGGCGACCTGTATGCGCCGCTCCACCTCGCGTACAGAATCCAGGTATTGCTCAAATTTAGGCCGCTCGTAGGCACTCAATCGCCCATCGATATCGGCCGCTTCCTCTTTCACGACATCCAGTGCGCTGATTTGTAACGCGGCCCGTCGGGCTACTTCGCTCGCACTGAGCGTCGTATCCGTCCCGGCGATCAGCCGCGTGAAGGCGTCGTTGACGTTGCTGAACTTGGGCATCGGCACGCCGCGTTCAGTGAAGGAAATCTGATTCGCAAAAGCGCACGGGTAACCACTGTCGCAGGTGCCCGCGGGGCTTCCGGGTTCGCCGCCCAGCTGCAGCGAGGGCAACGACGTTTGCTGGCCAATTGCGGCCGCGATCACTTGATCGATGGACGGCCCGCCCATTACTGTCTTGTACCGAGGCACCGTTCGCCCGGTTAAGAACGCACCTGTCCCGCCCGCGTGTGCCCCCAAATTGTCTTCTTGATGCGTGTTCTGTAGTCCCGTGAGCACCGTGGTGCTCGCCTTGTACGGTGCCAGAGGCTCAAGGATGCCGGCAGGTTGCCAATTGCTTCCAGTGCCGGCCGGCGTCCAGTCGTCCATCTTCTGACCACTGGGCACGAAATAGCCGACGAATCGCTTGGGGACGCTCATCGCCTGGCCTCGTGCCAAACGAGGCCGCAACGACTCAAACAACGGCAAGGCAACGCACACGGCACTGCCGCCCAAAAATGCGCGCCGAGAGAACCACGATGCGCGGCTCATGGTTGCACCTCCGCTGCTCGACGCGTTCGGAACGCCGCGCTCATCACCAAATTGCGCACGATGGACTTGATGGTCGGTCCGTCGCCGGCTGCTGCTTTGCTCAAGATCGCGCTCACCCACTCAGGGCTCGGCTTGGCGCCGAGGCCGTAGGTCATAATCTGCTGAGTGACACAGCTGACGTAGCGAGAATCTTGAGCGATCAGCGCTCCCAACTCGAACGCGCCGCTGAAGGGCAGCGCTGGGTTATCCGGCAGCTCTCCGCTGGCATCGATGGCGCCGTACTCGTCGCTGCTGCGGAATTTACCGATGGCGTCGTAGTTCTCGAGACCGAGACCAATTGGGTCCATCCAGGCATGACAGGCGTAACAGGTCGTGCCCGCTTGTCGGTGTTTCTCCATCCGCTGTCGCAGGGTCAGTCCATCGAATTCGGCGCTGTCCAAGTTGGGGTTCACGTTCGGCGGCGGAGGCGGAGGGGGCGTGCACAACAACTGATCGAGCACCCATTTGCCGCGCAGCACCGGTGCTGTTCGATTGGGCCTTGATGTGACGGTCAAGAACGTGCCTGAAGTTAAAAGCCCGCGGCGCTCGTTGTTGTGAGACAAATCGACCCGTTGCAGTTGCACACCGCTGACGCCGCTGATCCCGTACAACCCCGCTAAAGGCTCATTGGCATAGGTGAATTTCGCAGTGAGCAGCTCGCTCACGGGCAAATCTTGTCGGAACACCTCCCACAGATCGAACTGCGTTTCATCGCGCATGGCATCGCGCAAGTCATCGCTCCATTCCGGAAACACGGCGGGGTCGCGTTGCACCTCGCCCAGTTTGCGGCCTTCCAACCACAGCCCCGCCATGTCGGCAATGAAGGCACTGATTTTGGGATCGATCAACAATCGATCCAGCTGTTGCGAGAGTCCCTGGTCGCTCTGCAGATTGCCATTTTTGGCCGCGAGCAATAGCGCGTCGTCTGGGATTGAGCCCCACAGCAAGTAACTCAGCCGCGAGGCCAGCTCATAGTCGCTCAGTGCGTGGGGTGCGTAATCGTTCAGCACTGGATCGAATTCCAAGCGAAACATGAAATTCGCCGAAGTGAGAATGGTCTGCAACCCAAGCCGCAAGCCCTCGTCGGGGGTTGCTCCCAATGCGTACAAAGACACATAGCGATTGATTTCGCTGCGCGTCGCCGGCCTGCGCCACGCGGCGCTGGCAAATTGCGTAAAGATCCGCCGAGCGCAGGTCTCCTTTTGTGTCACCACATCGCACACAATGAAGCGCGCATAGGCGTCACTACTCGGCGTGGCCAAAAGCTCCGCGATCAAATCGCTCGCGCCTTTTTGATAGCCCTCGATCAGCAAGGTCGAAACGTTGAGCGCGTCTCCAATAGTGTCGAAGCCGTAGAACAGATCGTCGGGGGGGAACTGGTCCGCGGGGCGCAAACTGGTGCCCAACAGGTCGCGCACGGTGTTGTTGTACTGGGTGCGATTCAAGCGCCGCAGCGATCCCAGTTCAGGATCGAGCGCCCCCGCATCGGCCTGCAACAGCCCTCCGCCGTCCGCCGCTGGCATTGAACCGCTGGCATCGCGCTGCAACCCAGCATCGGCGATTGGAGTCGGTCGCTGCACCTCGGCATCACGCCCCGGGTCTGCCGCCGATATACCAGCGTCGTCGCACCCGACGAGTAGCGTCGCACTTAAGACTGCACAGCCCGCAGCACCCCAGTACGACTTCGCAGACATCCCTATTCTCGACAGGCGTGAGGATCGCCACCCGGCAATCCGCGTCCGCTGATTGTACGCTTTTGTTTGTAACCTGCCGCCCGTTTGGGGCCCACAAGCAAGACATGCCGAAAACCCCTACATTTGTCCAACCCTCACATTGCTGCCTCTGCGACCACCATACGGGTGACGTTAGGCGGACACCGAATGATGATCTCGTGACGGCGCCAGAGTCTCCAAAGGGTCAGATAAAGGGTATGGAGCTTCGAAGCGTTGCCAGTTACGCGAGTCGCCTTAAGGCCGCCTTACCCAAGCGCGCCTTTCAGCCGGCCCGCTCGCGCCTGTTGTGGTTGCCGTTTCACTTGACGGTGATTGCGCTGTGCGCCTTTGCCGTAACGCAGCAGCTCTTGCCCGGCGCGGCTGCATTTATCGCGGTACCCCTGATCGGATTCAGTTTCGCCGGGATCACTTTCCTGGCGCACGAAACCCTTCACGGCGCTGTGGTGCGCAGCAAGTGGGGTCGAACCGTGATCGGTTTTGTGGGCTTCTTGCCGTTCATGGTTTCGCCGCGATTGTGGGTGCGCTGGCACAATCAGATCCACCATGGCAACGCTAACCGCCCCAGCGCAGATCCCGATTCGTTCCCGACGCTGACTGAATACCAAAGCAATCGCCAACAGCGCTGGGTCGTCGATCTCTTTTCAGTGGGGCGTAAGCGTGCTTGGGGCATCTTGACGCTGCTCGTTGGGTTTTCATTTCACAGCGCACACATCCTGATCAGCAGCCGCAAACGCGGCATGCTAAGCGCTACTGAATACCGAATGGCCCTGCTCGAAACAGCGCTGGGGGGCTTGTTTTGGGCATTTTTGCTGGTGTGGCTGGGGCCACTGTCATTCCTGTTCGTCTACGTGTTTCCACTGATGATCGCCAACAGCATCGTGATGGCGTACATTCTGACCAACCACAGCTTGAGCCCCCAGACCCCGCGCAACGACCCGCTGATCAATTCGCTCAGCGTCACGGTGCCGCGGTTCGTCGATTGGATCACGTTGCATTTCGGCTATCACGTTGAGCACCACCTCTTCCCTTCGATGAGCACGCGCCACGCCCCTACAGTGCGCGAGCTGATCCGACGCTACTGGCCGGAGCGCTACCAATCGATGCCGTTGTGGCGGGCTCTGCAGCGGCTGCATGGCACCGCTCGGGTCTACAAAGACGACACCACGTTGATCGATCCAATCAGCGGCAAGCAGTGGCCTGCTTTGCTCCCCCGGTGACGATCAGCGTGCCCTGCCTACATTGTCGCCCAAATCCTCAATAACGCAGGTTTTTTGGGCCCCTCGTCGTTGAGACAACCGGGCAACCAATGCTAGAGGAACGGGCGATCAAACGAGCGCCTCCTGACGGTTGTCGCAAAATTACTGTGATATTAAAATCTGAGTAGTCTTGACCAGTTAGACGTCAACGAGGC
>DATJEQ010000211.1:0-6287 GCA_035496495.1 Polyangiaceae bacterium | reverse complement strand
TGCGTTCTTTCCCGCAAATTCCGCCCCAGGTGCGCATTGGGGGCACGCTCACCAAGAGCGAATATCAAATGCTGCTGCAGGGCAGCGATCTGGATTCCTTGTACAGCACCACGCCGCTGCTCGCCGATGCGCTCAGCAAATTGCCGGCCCTGCGTGACGTGACCACGGATCTGCAATTGAAGAACGCTCAGTTGAAGGTAGAAATCGACCGGGATCGGGCTTCTTCATTGGGCGTGAGCGCAGCACAGGTCGAAGCCGCGCTGTACAGCTCCTTTGGCACGCGCAATGTTTCAACCATCTACGCTCCGGAAGACACCTATCAGGTTATTCTGGAAGCCGACCCTGCCCTGCAACGCGACGCGGCTTCGCTGCAAACGCTGCACGTGCGCTCGTCCACTGGCGAACTGGTGCCCTTGGGCGCGCTCGCCAAAGTGCACGAGACCGTGGGCGCGCTTTCAGTGAATCACGAAAGCCAATTGCCCGCGGTCAACGTGTCTTTCAACTTGAACCCGGGGTTTGGTTTGAGCGACGCGGTCAGCCAGATCCAAGGGGTCACGGCAAAGTTGCTGCCCGCTGACGTCAGCACGCGGTTCACTGGCGCCGCACAAGCCTTTGAATCCTCGCTGAGCGGATTGGGCTTGTTGCTCGCGGTTTCTATTTTCGTGATTTATGTGGTGCTGGGCATTCTCTACGAGAACTTCATCCACCCGCTCACCATCTTGTCCGCGTTGCCCTTCGCCGGTTTCGGCGCTCTGGCGACGCTGATGGTCGCCGGCGTCGAGCTCAATGTGTACGCGTTTGTCGGTGTGATCCTGTTGATCGGCTTGGTGAAGAAGAACGGCATCATGATGGTGGATTTCGCCATTGAAGCCCGCCGCGAAGGCCTCTCGCCGGAAGACGCCATTCACCGCGCCTGCATGGTGCGCTTTCGCCCCATCATGATGACCACGCTGTGCGCCCTGTTCGGCACGCTCCCCGTCGCATTGGGTCTAGGTGCGGGCGGCGAATCCCGCCAACCGCTCGGCCTGTCCGTTGTCGGCGGCCTACTCTTCTCCCAAATGCTCACCCTCTACGTAACCCCGGTATTCTACGTATACCTTGAGCGACTCAACAAATATCGCTCCTCGTGATTGCTAGCGTCAGCCGATTGCGCTCAATATTCAAGCACGGGGCCATGGCCCCAAGTGACGCTCGCGCCCACGATGACCCAGAACTTGGGAACTTCCAAGTCGCTTGGGATTGCGCCTGCGGGATCGTACGATGCCTGGATCATAGGTTGAAGGGCAAACCGCCCTGTGCGCATGTTGGCGCCGACCGCCGCTTGATAGAGAAATCCGATGTTGCCTTCACTGGCAACGAGCACGGGGCCGATCTCTCCGACCAGAGAAACCCGTTTGTGCAGGTTCAATCCCCAAAGAACCGGCAGCCTGAAGGTATTGACGAACGGAAGTGTGTCGCAAGTACCGCCGACTCTGGCAGCGCAACCTAAGGTGAGAGGAGGCACCACCTGATACCCTGGGTTGATTGCAATATCTGTCGCTCCGCGAATGGGGTTCCATTTGATGTCGATGCCGGTTGGAGCGGGAGAGCTTATCCCTACGTCGACGCGTTCGACGACCCCCAGCCGAACAGAGTAGGCCGCTGGTATGTAGTGCAGAACGACACCATGCCGAATTTGCCCCGGTGGCACCGTTCGCGGCAGTGGATACGTCGAACAACTCACCAGCGCGACGGCTGCCAACCCGGCGATCCAGCGGCCCCCTCCAGGTAACAGCATCCCCACGCCTTATCATTGTACGGCAGTGCTCCCGGCGATCTCGCAGACACCCCTGTAACCTGTAACTTCGCGATTTAAAGCGGTTTTTGTCGGGGAGGCTGGTCATTTAGGCCTCAAACTGCTACTAGCGCCCCGCCGACGGCGTACGTCGGTTCAGCTCTTTCCCCGTGCGGGAAACTTTCGGGAAACATGACTTTGTACAAACACTTCAGCACCTTCGTCCGCTCGATTTCGTTCCTCCTTCTGTCGCTGCTTCCGGCAGTCGCGCATGCCGCCCAAGAGGGCGAAGCGGCGGCGACCGAAGGCGCAAAGGGCGAGGCCGCATTGGTCGTTCCCGATCTGAGCAGCGTTCAGGTGCTCGGCATGTCGGGCCACTCGCTGTTGCTATTTGGGTTGTTGGTCGCCGCGTTGGGCATCGTGTTCGGTGTGGTCGCGCTCAATCAGGTGAAGAACCTGCCCGCGCACAAATCGATGACTGACGTTTCCCAAATCATCTGGGAAACCTGCAAGACGTACCTGATCACCCAAGGCAAATTCATCCTGATGCTCGAAGCCCTCATCGGCACGATCATCGCCATCTATTTCGGCGTGTTGCAGCACATGGATTTCCTGAAGGTCGCCATCATTTTGGCCTTCAGCTTGATTGGCATTGCGGGCAGCTACGGCGTGGCTTGGTTTGGTATTCGCATCAACACCTACGCCAACAGCCGCACCGCCTTTGCCAGCCTCTCGGGTAAGCCGTACTCCGTGTATGCGATCCCGCTGAAATCCGGGATGAGCATTGGCATGCTGCTGATCAGCGTTGAGCTGGTGCTGATGCTGGCCATCTTGCTGTTCATTCCCGGTGACTACGCGGGCCCCTGCTTCATTGGCTTTGCCATTGGTGAGTCGTTGGGCGCATCGGCCCTGCGCATCGCGGGCGGGATCTTCACGAAGATCGCGGATATTGGCTCCGATCTGATGAAGATCGTGTTCAAGGTTAAGGAAGACGACGCGCGCAACCCAGGCGTGATCGCCGACTGCACTGGCGACAACGCCGGCGACTCCGTGGGCCCGAGCGCCGACGGCTTCGAGACCTATGGCGTGACCGGCGTGGCGCTGATTTCCTTCATCATCCTCGCAGTGAAAGAGCCCGAGGTGCAGGTACAGCTCTTGGTGTGGATCTTCTCCATGCGCATCATGATGGTGGTGGCCAGCGCCTTTGCTTACCTGGCCAACGAAGCGGTGCAAAAGGGCGTGATTTCAAAGGCCGCCAAAGTGGATTTCGAAGCCCCGCTCACCTGGCTCGTGTGGGTCACCTCGATCACCTCAATCAGCTTGACCTTCCTGGTTTCCTACATGCTCATTCCCAGCCTGGGGAACGGAGATCTGTGGTGGGTGCTTTCTCTGATCATTAGCTGCGGGACTATCGCGGGCGCGGTCATCCCTGAGCTGGTCAAGGTGTTCACCTCCACCAAGTCGGCGCACGTCGCAGAGGTCGTCAATTCCTCGCGTGAAGGCGGTGCGTCGCTGAATGTGCTCTCGGGCCTAACGGCTGGTAACTACAGTGGTTTCTGGTTGGGTGGTGCGATTGCCGTGCTCATGGGCGCTGCCTACTTCCTAAGCAGCCAGGGCCTGAGCGATCTGATGATGGCCCCTCCGGTGTTCTCTTTCGGGTTAGTGGCTTTCGGGTTCTTGGGCATGGGCCCGGTTACCATCGCCGTCGATTCCTACGGTCCTGTGACGGACAACGCGCAGTCCGTCTTCGAGCTGTCGCAGATCACAGAGATCCCTGGGATATCAGAAGAGATCGAGAAGACCTACGGCTTCAAGGTCAACTTCGAGAAGGCCAAAGAATTGCTGGAGGAGAACGACGGCGCGGGCAACACCTTCAAGGCCACTGCCAAGCCGGTGCTGATCGGGACGGCAGTGGTAGGCGCCACAACGATGATCTTCTCGATCATCGTGCTGCTCACCCACGGATTGAAGGACAACCTCGATAAGCTGTCGATTCTGCACCCTCCATTTCTGCTCGGAATGATCGCGGGCGGCGCCATCATCTACTGGTTCACCGGCGCTTCAACGCAAGCGGTGGTGGCCGGTGCTTACCGCGCGGTGGAATTTATCAAGCGCAACATGAAGTTGGACAGCGCGGAGAAGGCCTCGATTGAAGACAGCAAGAAGGTCGTGGAGATCTGCACGCTGTATGCGCAAAAGGGCATGATCAATATTTTCATGACCGTGTTCTGCGCCACGCTGGCCTTCGCCTGCGCTGAGCCGTTCTTCTTCATCGGTTACTTGATCTCGCTCGCCCTGTTCGGCCTGTTCCAAGCGCTGTTCATGGCCAATGCCGGCGGCGCCTGGGACAACGCGAAGAAGGTCGTCGAGACTGAACTCAAGGAGAAGGGCACCGAGCTGCACGCGGCCGTCGTAGTGGGCGACACCGTGGGCGACCCATTCAAAGACACCTCCTCGGTGGCAATGAACCCAATCATCAAGTTCACCACGCTGTTCGGCCTCTTGGCGGTGGAAATGGCCATCGACCTGCAGAACGAAACGAGCACGGCTCTGGCATTTGTGTTCGGCGGAGCGATGCTGATCTTCGTGTGGCGCTCGTTCTATGAAATGCGCATCTCAGGCACCACGCCTCCCTCGGAAGAGGCGACGACGGCAGCGGCCGCTTCCGCGGAGTGAGTGCCAATAAGTGAGCGCCAACAAGTGAGCGCTAGTATCGCGTGAAGCGGATCGTCATCCAAAGGCCGGGTAGCTTCGACGCATTGCGAGTCGAAGAAGGCCCGGATCCGACCCCAGCCCCCAACGAAGTCTGCATCAAGACCCAATCCATTGGCGTCAACTTTGCGGATTGCGTGGTGCGTATGGGGCTCTATTCCTCAGCCGCGCATTACGTCGGTTGGCCCATCACACCCGGATTTGAGTTCGCGGGCGTAGTGGAAAGCGTCGGCGGCGAGGTGACAGACCTCGCCGTGGGCACGGAGGTGATCGGAGTGCGCCGCTTCGGCAGCTACGCGAGCCACGTGTGCACCCCGCGCAATCAAGTATTCCCCATTCCCGCGAACATGACCGTGACGGAAGCCGGCGCGTTCCCCACGGTGTTCCTCACTGCCTGGTACGCGCTGCGCGAATGTGCGCGGCTGCGCGCTGGTAACAAAGTATTGATCCATTCTGCAGCGGGCGGGGTGGGCAGCGCGGCGGTGCAGATTGCCAAGAGCATGGGCTGCTTTGTCGTTGGTGTGGTCGGCTCAAAGCACAAGATTGAGCATGCCCAGAAGCTGGGCTGCGACATTGTGATCGACAAGAGCAGCGTCGCGCTGTGGGCTGCAGCGAAAGCGGCGGGCGGCGACGGCTATCAAGCGATCTTGGAAGCCAACGGCACTGAAACCCTGCGCCAGAGCTACGCCCACCTGCGCCCCACGGGGCGATTGGTCATTTACGGATTTCAAACCATGATGACGCGCGGGAGCGGCCGTCCAAACTGGCTCAAGCTCGCGTGGGATTTCCTGCGCCTGCCCCGATTCAATCCCCTGCTCATGACGGATGCGAACAAGGGCGTTGTGGCCTTCAATCTTTCCTACCTGTTCGATGAGAACTCGATGCTCCAGGAGGCGATGGCAGGGCTGTTCGAGGGCGTGGCTTGCGGCCAGTTGAAGGTGCCCCAGGTGACGCAGTTTCCGCTGGAAAAAGCAGCAGAGGCGCACCGTGCGCTCCAGTCCGGTCAAACCGTGGGTAAGTTAGTACTCATCCCATAAGTTTTCGCGCGGGCGCAAACGTTGCGGCCACCAAGCGCACCCCAACCAGCTCATGACCGGACCATGACGAACGGCTAGGGCACGCCGTGTCATGCTCCCCGCGTGCACCTTAACGCCGGAAACACAGGAAACAACACAGGAAACCTAGGCAACCCAGCTGATATCGACGCCGCAGGCGCCGCCACTCGGGGTTACAGCTATGCCGAGTTCGCCTTGGGCGCTCCCTTTTTCATCATGCACGCCGCTCCCTTAGCGGCGCTGTGGACAGGCACCCATTGGCAGGATTGGGCGACCTGTTTCGGGCTGTACTGGTTGCGCATGTTCGGCGTCACTGGCGCTTACCACCGCTATTTCGCGCACCGCACCTACAAGACGAGCCGTGTGTTTCAATTCTGCCTAGCGTTCCTGGCGCAAACGAGCTCACAGAAGGGCGCATTGTGGTGGGCCGCGCACCACCGCGCTCACCACAAGTACTCGGATCAGGATTTGGATCCGCACGATTCTCGCCGCGGCTTTTGGCACTCCCATGTCGGTTGGTTGTTCAACGGCACGACCGAGACTGACTACAACAAGATCAAAGATCTGGCGAAGTACCCCGAGCTGGTGTGGTTGAATCGCTTTTGGTTCGTACCACCCACGGTGCTGGGGGTTTTGGTGTGGCTGGCTCTCGGTTGGTCGGGGTTGTGGATTGGTTTTGCGCTGAGCACGGTGATCTTGTGGCACGGCACCTTCACGATCAACTCACTGAGCCATATGCTGGGCAC
>DATJEQ010000210.1:0-6042 GCA_035496495.1 Polyangiaceae bacterium | reverse complement strand
TCCGCCGCTGTAAACCCGTGGGCCACCATGGCCCGCGCCGCCCCCGGATTGCGCAACCCAAGCAAGAGCCGCAATGCGCGATACGCCTTCTGTCCCAATGTTTGCCGAGCCATAACTATTTAACCTTTTCCAATTCACCGATTCACCCAGGGGCAGTCGCGGAATTGCGGCCGCTTTTCTGGGCTTGGAGCGAGGTCGGTTCGCTCCCTGTCGCGGTTGCGCGAAATCGATACCCCCCCCAAAAAAACCATTTCCCCCGGTTCCCGAATTGGGTCCCCAGCAACCGGAATCGCGATCCCCACGAATTCCGCCATTGAATCGACGCTCGGCAACGAGGTCCCAGGAAGCCAGGTCACGCTCCCGGCTCGTCTCGGTTCAATTCTCCGCTACCGAGCGTGGCGTTCCGGCCTCAACCGCGCAATTCCCTGCCGCTGAGGGGCGGGGACCCGTGGGGAAATTGTTTTCTTGGGTGGGACTACGGCGCTCGGCGCGGCGGCGCGCCTGCGCCGAGGCGGTGACCGGTGATGAGGCGCGCGCCGCGCTTGTAGGTGACGTACGACCAGGCCCAATTGAGGAGCACCACGACGCGGTTGCGGAAGTCGATCAAGTAAAAGATGTGAACCAGTAGCCAGGTGAGCCAGGCGAAGAATCCGGAAAAGCGCAGGCCACGGAGTTGCACGACAGCGCGGCTGCGACCGATGGTAGCCATTGAGCCTTTATCGACGTAGTTGAATGTAGTGCGCGGCTTGCCATCGATGCTGGCGGCGATGGTTTTTGCAACGAAGCGGGCTTGCTGCATTGCGACGGGACTTACTCCGGGCAATGACCGCTCGCTGCCCGCCGGAGTGAATGAGGCGGCATCACCGATGCAGAACACCTCATCATGGCCTGGAACCGAGCAATCCGCGTTCACGGGAATGCGACCGCTTCGGTCGAGCGGCACCCCGAGGGTGGCACCGAGTTCGGATGCACACACGCCTGCCGCCCACAATACCGTGCTGGCATCGATGCGCTCCTCACCGAGATTGACGCCGCGCGCATCGATCTGAGTCACCCGTGCTTCCGTGCGCACCGAGACGCCCATCTCCTTCAGGCTCTTGGCCGCACTCGCGGCCAGGCTCGGATCGAATCCGGCGAGCAGCGTCGGACCTCCTTCGAGCAGCAGCACGCGCGTTGCATCCGGATGAATGGCGCGAAAGTCGCGTGCGAGCACGAAGCTCGCGAGTTCCGCGATGGCACCCGCTAGCTCGACTCCAGTCGCTCCACCGCCGATCACCACGAAAGTGAGATGCCGACGGCGCGTGGCTTCGTCGGTCTCACGTTCCGCAGCCTCGAAGGCCAACAGCACGCGTCGGCGGATCTCAACGGCATCGTCCAAATCTTTGAGACCGGGCGCCAAACCGACCCATTCGTCGTGACCAAAGTAGTTCGTGCGCGCCCCCGTTGCGATCACCAAATAGTCGTAACCGACCTCCCCTGATTCACGCATAACTACGGTTCGCTGCTCGACGTTGACCTTCAACACTTCATCCAGCAGCACTCGGGTATTTTCTTGCCGATACAAGACGCTACGAATCGGCACTGCGATCTCCGCCGGCGACAGCCCCGCCATCGCGACCTGATACAAGAGCGGTTGGAACAGGTGATGATTGCTGCGGTCAATCAACGTCACTCGCACCGGCGCCTTCCGCAACGCCTTAGCAACACCCAAGCCACCGAACCCGCCCCCCACCACCACGACATGTCGCTTCAGCATGATCGAGTCTCTCGGCCGCGCGAGCATAGCCCAGTCGCGCGCCGCGCCGCCATGGGCTCTGTTTGCGCCGCATGACGAACGCCCACGAAATTGCGCACCTTTCGCGACCGCCTTGGCACCACGCTGGGGCTTTGGAAGGCTGGTAAGGGTGATCGACAAGTCCCCGATGGATAGGATCAGTTCGTGGGCGCTCTGCCTCACCGCTTGGGTCCTGGTTGTAGGCTGCGGACCGACCCACGTATTGGGTTATGATCAGCGTTGGATCGGGCCGGTGAATGATCCTCCGATCAACGGCTCCATTTCCGTGAATCCATTTGTCGACAAACGGCGCGATCACGCTTCCGGCGAGGCGCTCTTTCGAGAGAGAGACACCGTAGACTGTTTCAACAGAGAAAAGGGTTACGCGGAGAATGTACCGCGGAGTCTTGCTAGAGTGATCAGCGAGCACCTGAGGCGCCGGGGTGTCTTCCAACCCAAGGACGATCGTGCCCCCAAGTATGTATTGGACGGGACGCTCGTTGTTCTTTACGGCCACCAGCCGAGCTCCAGCGACGCGCGCACAGCGAACCTTGTCGCTGGGCCGATCGGTATTGCTGCAACTGGGGCAGGCACCCCCGGGCACATTGAGATCGGGTTTGCGGATTTACGACTTCGCAGCGTCCGTGATGGCACTGTTCAGCGATTACCTGACATTAACTACGAGCACTCCGGAAATCTTCCAGAGATTGGTCAGTGCGAGTTTATTTATGACAGTGTGGATCGAGAACTCGCGAAGGTGATCGACAACCTTGCCCCCCAAATCGAGAACGCCGCCCGCAAGTTGAACCATCTTGATAGACGCGCCAGTTCAAGGCTGTGATAAACTACCATGGGGTTGCCGGAATGACTAAACTCGCGATTGCGACAGTGATCGCCTCACTGTTGTTGGGGGCGTGCGAACACAAGGCAGTCAGCACGGCGACGCCTGCGGGTTCGTCGACTCCTGTGGCGGCTACAACCCCCAAACTGGCGACACCGCCTCCGATTCCGAGAGAAAGGGCGGTGGGGACGTTGGCGGCTTGGATGGACGCGCAGAATCGGAATTCCTTTGGGGAGTACCAGAAGCTGTACGGCGAACCCTTTGTGGGGATCAAACGGACGGGGGAAGTGGAGAAGGAGTATCAATTGCGAGGGTGGTTGGAGGATCGCTGGCAGTTGTTCCAGCGCAATCCTTTGGTCACGGTTGAAAATGTCAAAGTGATCACAACGGCGACCACAGCAATCGTGGAGTTCGATCAGACTTGGAAGACGTCGCGGTTTCAGGATTTCGGGCGCAAGCGGCTAGTACTCAAACGGGATCCCAACGACGGTCACTTGCGCATTGGGCGTGAGGAGATGCTGACCTCGACCACCAGCGCAGTGAAGGTGGCGCGGCCGGCGCTGCCTGAAGGAGCGCATTATTTCATCAAGAAGACGGCGGGGGGCTTCGGAGCGGTGTTGGGATTGCTGGCGACAGCCAAGGCAACGGGCCCGTACAAGAAGATCGAATGGGGACTCGCCGAGCGCGCGGTCAAACTCGACACAGCGAAGCAGGCCGGCGACATGATTGGTCAGGAGGTGGACGTTTATGCCCTCGACGCACAGCCCTGCTTGACCAAGATCGTCGGTATTGTTGCTGTCGCCGAAGCCTATGGGGGCGTGGACCCGAATGATCCAGACGGACCTAGGCAGACTTGGGAACTTGCGGGAGACACAGGAATTTTCCTCATCGCGGATCTGCGGCCAGTGAACGGCGCATGCGCAGACCCTCTGTGGGGTCGGTTGAGCTCACTCCCCAAACCAACGGCATACGAAACCCGCAAGGCTTCCCCTGAAGAGCTGCAGCGCGCGATTCTTGCGTTGAATCACACCGCACAGGGACGCGAAGCACAACGCATGTACCTCGCGGCAAAGCAAAAGGCCGCTGCGGACAATCCTGATCAGCCGCTCGACTCCAAATACACCCCTCTAAACTGGTATCAATCCAAGCCCGAGGCGACAGCGACGGTGATGACCAACCCCAAATCCAAAGAGAGCTATGTCAACATCGAGATCTACACCACGGATGGTCCCTGCGACGGAGGCTTTTATGCGCTGGCGACCTTCAAGATCACCGATCAAAATCTGATTGAAATCACACCTCAATGGCCCGAGACCGCCGCACGCGACTTGGGCTACACGCTATATGGTTTTCTCCCAGAAACTGGAGCGCAGCTCCCAGAGAACGCGCAACCTGTATTCTTCAGCGGGTGCCTATTGTATGCAAATAACGGCACCGGTTGGGTCCCCGCTAAACACGACTCTGGCCCTCGACTGATCTGCGGTTGTTGATGCGCGTGGGGGCACGCCATGCGCAACCACCCTTTCACCCGCCGCCCACGACACCACACCGAGAATAGGCGACGGTACCGACGCCGCGCCTAACGGTCTGCCGACCTGACGTTCGCCCGCCCCCCGATCCCCCCACAATTACCGCCCCATTCGCTCCGCGCTTGGCACCACGGCGCGGCTTTGGGAGGCTGTGGCGCCGGTGATCGACAAGGCTACGATCGATGAGATTCGCTCGCGGGTGCTGCTCAGCACTGTGGTGGGCGAGCGTGTGAAGTTGACGCAACGGGGGCGGAGCTTTGTTGGATTGTGTCCGTTTCACAAGGAGAAGACGCCGAGCTTTCAGGTCAACGACGAGCGCGGGTTTTACCATTGCTTTGGGTGCTCGGCTTCGGGTGACGTCGTTACATTTTTGCGCGAAACGGAGGGGCTGCAGTTCCGTGAGGCGATTGAAACACTAGCGGCGCGCTGCGGCGTGCAGATTGTCGACCAGCGATCGGAGGGCGAGCGGCAACAGGCGCACGCCGCGCAAAGACAGAAGGACGAGCTGTTCGAAATCAATGAAGCGGCGGCGAGCTACTTTGAGCGCTGTTTGCGCGACCACCCGCTACACGCCGCAGCGCAAGCCGCGCTAGTCGACCGCGGCATTGACCCCAACACCACCGACGCTAATATGCAGGAAGCGTTGCGCGAATTTCGACTGGGTTACGCGCCGTACGGCTGGGACGGCCTATGCGAACATCTGCGAAAAAATGGGCTCGGTTTGTCCGCAGCTGAAAAAGTTGGGCTGCTCGTACCGCGCAAGACGGGCAGCGGTTATTATGATCGTTTCCGCCATCGCTTGATGTTCGCCGTGCGCGATATCAAAGGGCGAGTGGTGGCGTTCAGTGGGCGCGCGCTGCCCCCGCCCAGCGACGAGCAATTGCGCGCCTTGGGGTTGCAAAGCCTCGGGCAGGCGCAAGAGGAGCCCGCGAAGTACGTGAACTCGCCGGAAAGCGCGACCTACCACAAGCGTGAAACGCTGTTCGGGTTGTTCCAGGCCAAGCAAGCGCTGCGCAATCAAGACTGCTGCGTGGTGGTGGAAGGCAATTTTGATGTCGTGAGTTTGTACGCCCGCGGATTCAAGAATGTAGTGGCGCCGCTCGGCACTGCTTTTACCGCGGAGCAAGCCCGCGAGATCAAGCGCTTCACGGCGAATGTGGTGTTGCTCTTCGATGCGGATGGTGCGGGCCAGCGCGCGAGCAAGAGTGCGCGCGAGCCGTGCAAACAAGAGGGCCTGTTCGCCAAAGTGGCCACGCTGCCCCAAGGAACGGATCCGGATTCATTGATCCGAGATCGAGGACGCGAGGCGGTTGAACAATGCGTGAAGGCCGCGCGCAGCATGCTTGAGTACTTGATCGACAGCACGCTGGATCAAAAATTCGCCGCAGCGGACGCGCAAGCCCGAGCCGCCCGCATCAAAGAAGTGACGGATCTGATCCAAAGCGAAGACGATCCGACGATACGCGCCATGGCCGAGCGCCATGCAGACCAGATTGCGACACGCCTGGGCATTGCCGACGCCCGCACCTTTCGCGCCCTGCGCCAAGAAGTGCTGACGGCGGCCCGCGGGGCCAAGCCGAGTACGCCTCAGGTCAAGGTGGCGCCACCCGAAATGGCACGATCACGATCGCGCGAAGCCGACATAGAGCGCGAAATGTTAGGCGCGCTGCTGGAGTTCCCCGAATTGCTGGACGACCCCTCGCTGGCGAGCGTGCTCGCCGAAGTTGAGGGCGATGTGGCGGCCGCCATTGCCGGGTTGCACCGCGCGCGGGATAACAATGAAAGCCCGCTGGAGCTGCTGGAACGCCTGCCCCCCACGCTGCGCAGCCTCGCCGCTGAGCGACTCGCCTCCCCTCAACTGACAGACGCGGCCGTGGCGCGCGATCAGTTGCTTGGAA
>DATJEQ010000209.1:0-10446 GCA_035496495.1 Polyangiaceae bacterium | reverse complement strand
ACCCTGGGCTCACAAATTCAAAGATGGACCAAATTTCGCTCAAGCGATTTTCAATGGGAGTGCCAGTGAGCGCCAAACGGCGGTTGGCTTGAAGCTCGCGAGCGGCCTGGGCGGTAGCGCTATGGGGATTCTTGATATTTTGCGCTTCATCCAAAATCGCGTAATCGAGCTTCAGCTTGGTGAGCATCTCAATGTCGCGACGCAACAACGCGTAACTCGTGATGATCACGTTGGCTTCGGCAAGCTCGTCTTGTTGCCCTTTGCGCGCCGCACCGTGCCACAGCGTTGCCTTCAGGGAAGGGGCAAAGCGCTCAATCTCGCGCTGCCAGTTCGTGACCACGCTGGTGGGCGCCACGATCAACGCGCACGCTTCGGGGTTTTCCTGCTTCAAGGTCAGGAGCAGTGCGATCGTTTGGATCGTTTTGCCCAAGCCCATGTCGTCAGCCAAAACACCGCCGGAGCCAATTTCGTGAATGAAATTGAGCCAGCTGAGCCCTTGCTCTTGATAGGGGCGCAGCGTCGCTTTGAGTGCACGCGGTTTCTTGGCCGCTTTGATCTCTGTCAATGAGCCCAACTTCTTGAACAGCGCCTTCGCGCCCGCACTCACCGTGGCGGAATCGGCGTGATCAAGCAGCTCTTGCACCCTTCCCGAGTGCGCCATCGACAATTTGCCTGTTTTGCCTTGGCTGGCAATGATCTCAATTTCCCGATCCAGCATCGCTTGCACTCGCGTGGCATCGATCGGTGCGTAGGAGTTATCCGCCAAGCGCACGAATTTCTTGCCTTCGCGCAAGCATTGCTCAAGCGAGGCGCGGTCGACCCCAATGCCGTCGCTTTCGTAACTCACTTGCAGGCTGAGCCAATCCACACCGCTGCTCACGCGGGCGTGCATCTGCACCGGCTTGCCGCGCATGCGTGCGCCGGTCAGATCGTCGGGTAGGTACAGATCCCACGTTTTGGGCAATTTGCCCACGCCTTGGGACCAAAAACGAATTGCTGTGTCACCCTCTGCGACGAAGAACTCGCCGGATTCATCCGGCTTGAGGCCGGCTTCCAACAGCAATTCCACGGCGTGTTGTTGCGCCACGATGTCAGTGCGCACGCAACTGGCGCGGCGGTGCCCTTCTTTGGGGGGCTCAATGATGATCGGGGGCGAGATGCCGTCGGCGCGCACATCGATTTCGCGCTCGCCGTAGATGGCTTTCAACGCCACGCGGGCCTCGACCAGCGACCCCCCAGCGTTCACCTTGAAACTGGGGCTCATGTCGACCACATCCGCCACCTGCGTCAGATCCGGCAATGGCGCGCCCACTTCAGAGGCGACCTTAGGCAGCGTGTTGGTGATCATGTTGATCAGCTCAAACGCGGGCTCTGCGATGGTCGGGCTTCGCAGCAACCGCCGCAGCGCGGCGGGCGAGACGCGCTTATCCAGCGGCCGAGCAATGCCCTCGCTGGTGTCAATGTGCCAGCCCGGCGCGCCGTCGAACCAACCGCCCGAAGTGAGCGCGAATCGACGGCCATTGTCGTCGCGGCCGAAGGTGCATTTGGCAACGATGGTGTCGGCTCCCACCATTTCCAAATCGAAACGCGGGCGCAAGGGCTCTTCCAAAAAGCGCAGGTGCATCAACGCCGGCTCAAGCAACACTTTTCTGCCCTGCAATGTGGGAAGCAGATCGGCCACATCTTCACCTCGAATATCGACCGCGGGGTGACGCGGGTTACCGCTTTCAGAACGCGCTAACGTGCGCAACGCATTGCGATCACCGGTAGGCGTCACCGCTTGCCAGGCTAAGGCAACACTGGGCAGTAGCGGCACGCGGGCATCCGCATCGAGCACCGTGACGGTCAGGCCGCCTTGACGGACATGAACGCGAAATTCCAGATTTAACCGACGCGTGCTGCCCTCGGGTGCAAGCCAAGCTCCAATTCCGGTAGGGCGCGCGCTCGCATCCGGTGTGGGGGCGCTGAGCCCGGGCGGTGCGATGATCTGCTGTGAGTGGCCGCGGCGTCTGCGATCGCGTCGCCGGGACGCTTTGCTCTCACTACCGGCGCCGGCGCCGTGCATGTTCTGCTGCGCCACAATGGGATTTGGGTTGGGGTTGGGGTTGGGTGTGCCGCCATTGTGCTGGGCGTTATGCTGGGGTTGCGGCGGCCTGGGGGACGCGGCACGCGCTTTGTTGCGCACATTGATCAACAACGCGGCGACGTGTTTGCAATGTTGGCCAGTCTTTTGAAATGCCGGGCACGTGCAGTGTGAGGTGATGCCCTCACCGCCCAACTTGATGTTCACCTGGTACGGCTCGGGATCTGAGCCTTTGACCGTGCCATTCGCGCTGGTTTCAACGACGTTCACACCATCGACCACGCGGCGCTTCTCGTAATCCAAGCCGCGCAGGAAGGTGCGGGCGCCGAGCAAGCGACGAAGACCGCGATCGGAAAGAGTGGACAGAGCGTCTGAGATTGAGGACGACACAATAATGCCTTGGGTGAAAAGCTAGGGAATGAACGGTGAAAGCATCAAACAGATGATAGCCAGGGATTTCGCGAACAGTTGAGCGGTGGGGGCCACTGCTTCGAACAGCAACTCTGCCCGGAAATCCAACGCGGGCGCCCCCTGGGGCACCACCACTGAAACCGGGGTGGTGGTCGGGCTATACAGCATTGCCGCCGTGTCCAACACAGGGGTTGTCACGGAACTGGGCGCTCTGGGCGCGCTCAATGTGGCAAGGCCGCTGCTGCATACCCCGATGCACAGCGCTGTCAGAATACCGAGCGTGGCAAACGACAGGACGCTTTCGACCGCGCTTGAAGCGGCGAGGCGGGTGAGCACCGTGAAGCCCAGGGGGACCGCAACCGCGATCACACCGAGTGTCGACGCTTGGTTCAGCGCTTCTGCGGTCGCGATATCGAGAGGGCTCTTGTAATCGGGGGTAAACGGGGTGTCGCTCTGTAGAGCGGCGGTCGCCAGTTGGCGCGAAATGTCCCCCATGATCCGATGGGTGCCGCTCGAAATCGCGCGCAATAGCAAGCCGCAGAAGGCGAGCACAGCGGCCATGCCCAATGCCCCGCCCCAGAGCACCGTGGGCGCGCCCAACGAAACGGCTCCGACGCCGCCTGATTTGGCTGAAGCCTCAGCGCCGGCAAGGGCCGTGAGCACCGCTGCCAATCCACCGCTGATGACGAAGAAGACCCGCGCGCTGCAGGCGGAAGACGCGGCCGCTTGGTGGACTCGTTTCGCGTGCGCGCAGGCCGCCGGCGACACCTCGGAAAGACGCAGCGCAGCGATCGACACCACGCTGTTGGAAAGTGGTTCGGCGATGTTCAAGGTCATCATGAACGCGCTCACGCTGCCCATTCCAGCGAGCGCCAGGATCAGCCCCAATGTGCCGCCACTCGCGAAGCCCGTTGCAGTTCCCGCGAAGTAAGCCCCGATCAGAGCCAGTGCCGCCAGCAGCAGCACAACAATTGCTCCCTCCAGCGACGCACCCAGCGGGCCCAGCACCGGCGGTGTGCCGGGCGCACTCGCTTGCAGAGCTCGCCATTTGACAGGCCAGATCAATGCAGGCCCCAGCAGGCAACCGGCAGCGCACCCGATCACCGCGGGGACAAATCCGCCCAGCCAACTCGGCCCAAGCAACCAAGCGCACGCGCCTGCCATGCCGCCCGCGGTGACTGCGAAAGTCGTCCACAGCCCGCGCACCATCGCTGAGTGGGGATCTGCAGAGGGGTCGATGCGTGTCGCTAAGATCCCCACGGGCGCCGCTACCAAGCCCATCGCTCGCACCAGCAAGGGCAAGATCAGCAGGGAAAGAGGCGCGAGCGGGAGAGTGGGAGCGCGCAACACCGCGCAGGCCGTCAGCGCGAGCACCGCGATCTGGCTGAGCAAGCTGCACAGGAAGGCGTCCGTCGTGCGCGCGACGATCGCGCCCACATGATCCGCAGCTAAGTTGCACACCAGCGTGGGGTCATGATCATCATCGACTTGTCGGTGTCCGGCGCGCGCAAGATTTTGGGCCAACTTCGCACTCGCACTGAAGACAATTCCCGTGGATTGCAGCATTAACCCAGCGAGTGCGCCGCCAAGGCCTAACGCCGGCAACGCCCAGGCCGCGGCTTTCAGCCCGCTCAGCGGCACTTTGGAGATCCCACTGAATTCCCCGGTGTGCAGCGCAAAAGCGAGCACCACGAGGGCCGTCGCGCTAGCGTCCGCTAGCAGCGCGGAGATGCCACTGCCTCGCAGGAGCACGACACCCGCGTGCTCCAGGCCTCCGTTGCTCGCCTCCAACAGTCGCGATGAGACACGCAGTGAGCTGTGGATTGCGACAAATGCCACCAAAGCGCACGCCGTCGCACCGGCAACAATAAAACCCGTAGACCACCCCGCAGCGATCAGCGCCGATTGCCAGGGCCCAGTCCAGGGTTGGCATGCGACCAACAGCACGGAGCTTGCTGCCAGGATCACGGGCAGGCTGCGCCGCAGCGTTTGCCAAAAGATGGAGTCGCTGGCACGCCCCAACGCACTCAGGATGCGGCTCTGTTCAACGCTGCCCAAGGCCAACGCTGAATTCCAGCGCGCCAAACCCGCCGCGCACAACATGGCGCAGAAGGCGATGAACAGGATCAGTGATAGCTCGATCACTTGAAAAGTTGGTGCGGCTGCATTGGCACGTGGTCCCAAAGGTGCGGCAACGGTCGCCGCGCACGCTTGAGCTGTCGTTCAGCGGGGTTTGTGGCCGCTTCATCAGGTTAGTCGCGCTGTGGCACCCCCCCGATCCACTGAGTCGAACCCAGCCACTGAGTCGAACCCAGCTTGGATTGGTGGGCGATTCCGCCAGCCGTAACCCCTCGTGCACGATGCCCAGCGAGAGTGAGGCACAACTAGCACGAGCGTGAGAACGATGTCTTGCGCATTTCAACGCGAGTTGCTCTGTTTTCCCCGTGACAGCGTGTAGAGATAAGGTCACGAGCGTGCTCGCGGCGCGTGAGCGGCACGATCCAGATGGGTAAAGGCTCCTTGTCCGCTATGGGTGGAATCCTGAACTGTTCCGGCAGGTTGCGAAAGGGCGCTGATTTCGGTCCGTCGGCGGGGCTGGCAAGCGTCGATCATTTGGCCGGCCGCAAACACAAAAGTCCGCGTACTCCTGAAACTTTTCGACGCTACCCGAAGAAGTCACACCCCACCAATCCCTCTTGACGGACCTCGCTCCACTTCAGCAATATCCGCCGGTCCGCCAGGCTGGAATTGCCAGATAGGTGGATGAAATCCGTCGAGGTCAAAATCAGGCCTCGCTGGCGGCCCCATCGGGGTGGGACGTCGATACCGAGAAGGAAGAAATATGTTTGCAGCAGCGTGGCATCATTTTCAGTTGGGTGGCTGGGCGATGTGGTTCATCCTCATCTGGCTCGTTCTCGCAGTGGCGGTGATCGCAGAGCGCACCGTGTATCTGTATGGCGCGTCCATCAACAAGGACGTGTTCCTGGCAACGATGCAAAAGTGCATCCTCGCTGGCGACGTCGCCAAGGCCGTGAAGATGTGTTCGGCGGCGAATGCACCGCTGGCGCGCATCGTTCAGGCGGGGCTCGTCAAAGTGAATCGCCCGGACGAAGAAGTGCAAGCAGCGATGGATGAATCGGCGCTGCACGAGATGCCGATGATCAACAAGCGCACGGGCTTCCTCGCTCTGTTCGCGAACCTCGCGATGTTGAGCGGCTTGTTCGGCACCATCGTGGGTCTGATCAAGGCGTTCGGTGCCGTCGGTGGCGAAAGCGTGGATCCCAGCCAGAAGGCGCGCATTCTCGCAGAAGGTATTTCCGAAGCGATGAACTGCACCGCATTCGGTTTGCTCTCCGCGATTATCGCGCTGATGGGGTTCGCGTTCCTGAACAGCAAGTCACAGGGCATGGAAGACGACATCAACGAGGCGTCGGTTCGCGTGCTCAATCTGGTGGTTGCTAACCGTCAGAAGGTCAATCTGCAGGGCATCGAAGGCTGATTCGACTAACGCGATGTGTCCGGGTGGAGTGGCCGTGTGTGCCAAGCCACCCGGCATTGTCGTGAGAGTCCGATAACCCCAGATCGTTAACCCAGGACTTTAACGGAGTGTCATGGCTGGTATAGATACGGGTGGTGGCCACGGTGGTAAGCGGCCAATCAACCAAGAAATTCCGCTGATTCCCTTCATCGACTTCCTGCTGTGTCTGGTGTCGTTCTTGTTGATCACCGCAGTGTGGTCACAAATGGCGCGCATCAACGCTGACGCCCGCGTGCCCGGTCCTCCGCGGCCCGAGGAAGAGCCGCAGGAAGAGAAGAAGGACAAGATCCTGCACATTGAGATGAAGGGTGACACCAAGTTCACCCTGGTGTGGAAAGAGGGCAGTACGGTGGTGAACACCATCGACGTCGAGCGCAAGCCCGTGCCCGTGGGCAGCGAAGGGGAATTCATTTACCCGGATCTGGCCAAGAAGATCAGCGAAGAGTGGAACCAGAACGGTTCGCATCGAGCCGCTACGGATACGAAGATCGATCAGGCGGTGTTGCACACCGACAACAGCACGATGTTCCAGGACATCATTGCTGTGATCGATGCGCTCTATACGCCCAAGCGCGATTTCCGCATCGGTGCTGACACGCGGTCAGTGCCCGCATTCAACGTCACGTTCTCCGTCAACTGATTAGGGAATTCCCATGTCATCCGGAAAAGCACTCTCGCGCTTTCACCAGCCCATCGCGGTCCCCGGTCGGCGATTGCTGGCCTCCATTCCCCTCGGGTTCGTGAGGAACAAGGTTGGTGGCGGCGGGCACAAGTCCGTTAACCACGAAATTCCCCTGATTCCGTTTATCGATTTCTTGCTGTGCATCGTGCTGTTCTTGCTCGCCAGCTTCTCGGCTTCCGGTGAGTTGCCGATCGACAAGAATGTGCAGCTGCCTTCAGCTGTCAACGCTGATTCAATGGTCGACGCCCCAATGGTGGCCATCACCGGCACTCAAATCCTGGTGGATGGAATTCCCGCGGGCAGCACGCGTGCCATCGAAGAGGCGAATCGGCTGCAGAAGATCGACGAGCTGTTCAACATTCTGAAGAACAAGCGTGATCTGTGGACGCAGGTGAATCCGAACAAGCCGTTCGGCGGCGTGTGCGTGTTGCAGGTTGATCGCCGCGTGTCCGCGTTGGTGGTCAAGAGCGTGTTCCAGACCGCCGCTTACGCGGGCTACCCGAACGTGAGCTTCATGGTTAAGAAGCGCGCGACAGAAGGCAGCGGCGGCTGAGCCACCCTCGGCTGAGCCACCCACTCCAGATGCTTTGACGCTCGAGTAGGGCGTTTCAAGCGTAATCAGGTTCCGATGGCGTATTCCGGCGGGCAACGCGAACCGGGCCTTCCGTCGATCAACGATTCGCGCCGTCGGCGTCGCCGAGCCATTGTCTTGGGCAGAGTGCAGCTGAAAGAAGCTGCGCCCCAGATGTGGTTGTGGATCTTCGCGGGCATGGCCGCTTTGGGGGTCATCTATTGGCGCTACTCCGAAGGTCAATTGATCAACCAAAAGGCCGCCGTGATGGCCAGGCAGCGCGCTATTGCCACAGTTCTGGGCCCCAAGATCTTTCCCTTCCGACAGCGCATTGAGCAATGGACGATGCAGCTGGCGTCGCCGTGGCCAGGTGATCATTTAGACGCCAAGGTCGACGCGGAGCAGTTGACCCACAGCACCGGGGTGTACCTGCGCTTGCCCATCGAACAGGCGGGGTCACCAGAAGACATCGCGAAAGCGGCCAACCAATCCGTGCGTGACGGGTTTACCTCCTGCATGTTCCCACAGAAGCATGCCATCGACCCGACGTTGGGGCAGCCCTGCCAAGCGATTGCAAATTGTCCGGCGGGCCTACTGTGCAACGAATACCAGGTCTGTGTGCCACCAGGCGAGCCTTTCAATTTGCGCATGATGTACCCAGCGCTGCACGTGCTCGACAGCAAATGGAGCGACGAATTGCACGCGGCCCCCAACGATCTGAGCGTTCGCAGGTTCGAAATGGACCTGGAAAAAGCAACCGATCACGATGTGCCGCTCGCGGTGGATCTCCTGACGCGCAGCAAGTATTTCACGGTCTTGCTCGACGAACCCAAGAGCCACACGCTTCAGGTAGACAGCACTGCGGATCTACCCGTGGAAAAGGAAACCAACGGCGAGTGGCTGCAGCGGATGGAGCACCCAGTGCGGGTCGGTATCTGGAACTTGCAGAGTGGTGACTTGGTGCTGCGGTTGCGCACCAGTGTGACAGGTCAAGCGTTACCAGTGGGTGGGAACGGGGTCACCGATCCGCGAACGCTGGCAGCACAGCAGCGGCAGGTCAACAACTGCGCGTTGGCTTTGGCTGTGAAAGAGGCCCTAACCAGGGCGGTGCAGGCGCCGGCGCCTACGACACCGTAGGGGTCAGTTCAGCAGCAATTTGGGTTCGCCGGGCGCGGCTTTGGGCACGAGGCGAGGAACAGGGTCAAAACTGAACACCACGGCGCCCTCTTTCACATCCACCGTGACGTGGCCACCCTGTTCCAGTCGCCCAAAGAGCAGCTCGTCACCCAAGGGGCGCTTGATCTGATCCTGGATCAATCGCGCGAGCGGCCTGGCTCCAAAGTCGCGATCGTACCCCGCTTCTGCGAAGTGACGCCGCGCGGCATCGCTCAGCTCAATGCTGGTATTGCGCTCTTCGAGTTGGGTTTGCAGCTCTTTGATGACCTTGTCCACCACGTGCAACATCACCTCGGGGCTCAGTGCGTCGAAGGCAATGCGCGCGTCCAAGCGATTGCGGAATTCAGGACTGAAGACGTTCTTGAATGCCAGATCGCCATCACCACGGGCACTGTGTTGGCCAAAGCCCACCTTGGTGCGCGCCAGATCTGCCGCGCCGACGTTGCTGGTCATGATCACGACCACATTGCGGAAGTCAGCCTTCTTGCCGTTGTTGTCGGTCAACGTGCCGTGATCCATCACCTGGAGTAGGACATTAAAGATATCCCCATGCGCTTTCTCGATTTCATCGAGCAACAGCACAGCATGGGGGGTCTTGCTGATGGCTTCGGTGAGCAAGCCCCCGCGGTCGTACCCGACGTATCCGGGGGGTGCCCCAATCAGGCGCGAAACCGTGTGGCGCTCGGAATATTCGCTCATGTCAAAGCGGATCAGCTCAATCCCCAGCACCAGCGCGAGCTGGCGCGCCACTTCAGTCTTTCCGACGCCGGTGGGACCAGTGAACAGGTAAGAGCCAATGGGCTTAGCCGGGGGGCGCAGGCCGGCGCGCGCGAGCTTGATGGCAGAAGCCAACTCAGCAATGGCGCGATCTTGCCCGAAGACGACCGCGCCCAGTTCTTTTTCCAAGTTGCGCAGCGCCGTCTTGTCGGAGCTGCTCACTTGCCGCGGCGGGATTTGCGCCATGCGGGCCACCACCGCTTCAATGCGCTCAACGCCAACGGTGCTGCCCGGTCCCGACTCAAGTTTGCAGTCGGCGCCGGCCTCGTCAATCAAATCAATGGCCTTATCCGGCATCCGGCGATCGTTGAGGTGGCGCTGCGCCAACTGCGCAGCCGCGGGCAACGTCCCCTCAGCATATTTCACGTGATGGAATTCTTCGTAGCGTGGGCGCAACCCTTCCAGAATTTGAATGGTCTCTTCAAGGTTCGGCTCCAGCACTTCAATCTTCTGGAAACGGCGCGCGAAGGCGCGATCCCGCTCGATTTGGGTGCGGTATTCCTCGAAGGTGGTGGCGCCGATGCAGCGCAGCTTGCCGGAGGAGAGCGCCGGTTTGAGCAGATTGGAGGCGTCCATCGTGCCGCCACTGGTTGCTCCGGCGCCGACCACTGTGTGCACCTCGTCGACGAACAAGATGGATCCGGGGATCTTTTCCAGCTCTTTCAACACCGCTTTGACTCTGTTTTCGAAATCCCCACGGTATTTCGTGCCGGCCAGCAAAGCCCCCATATCGAGCGCGAAGATGACGGCATCTTGCAGCAATACCGGCACCTGCCGTTGCACCACTTTGGCTGCCAGGCCTTCGACAATCGCCGTCTTCCCGACGCCCGAGTCGCCGACGAACAGCGGGTTGTTTTTGCGCCGGCGACACAGGACTTGAATTGCCCGCCGAATCTCCTTCTCTCGCCCAACGAGCGGTTCGATTTCGCCGCGTTGGGCGCGCTCGTTGAGATTGACAGCGAAGCGTTCCAGGGCGCTGGGCTCCTTGTCGTCGGGGACGCCGTCATCGCTTTCGCTGGGAACTAGCGCGCCGTCATCGTCGGCCTCCTTCTTGATCCCGTGTGAGATAAAATTGAGCACATCGACTCGTGTTACGCCGTTCTGCTCCAGCAGCGTGTTGGCCATCGAATCGACTTCAGAAAAAATAGCGACCAGGACGTTGCGCGGCTTCAACAGCTCCTTGCCGCTCGATTCCACATGCAAGGCGG
>DATJEQ010000208.1:0-6247 GCA_035496495.1 Polyangiaceae bacterium | reverse complement strand
GGAACATCATCAAGAATGCACAAAGCAACATGACTTGCCGCCAGTTGCTCTATCGCCCGCGCGTGATCCAGGTATCCAAGACGATGAATACCCAGCGCCTCGGTTCCCTCAAAATAGCTTTCTTCGGTATCGACGATGCGTCCCGCGAAGCGAACCTGTAAGAGTTTGGCCAACTCGGGCTCGCGCGCGTGGAGCAACCGTACTGCAGAAACCAGCGTTCGCGCGCTGGTCAGCCGAAACACCGTGCCCACATAGCTCAACACCAAGCGATCGCCCGGGGGTGCGGGCAGATTCGGGGGGAAATCGTCGGGGTCATAGCCATTGGGAATGGCAACGACTCGACTCGGATCGAGGAACGGAAATCGCGCTAACAGCTCGCGACGGAATTCCGGTGTTGCTGTGGTGACGGCGTGAGCGCAATGCAGCATCGCTCGCTCCAACAAGGCACTGGCGCGACGTGAGTTCAACATTTCGTATGCGCTCGAGGTAGTGCTCCACTCGTCTCGGTAATCCAAAACTACTGCGACTCCTGCTTGACAGCGAGCCAGCGGAGCCAACAGAAACTGCGAGAACGGCGGGCCACTGATGAATACCAGATTCAAATCCCGATTCCGGAACAGTCGCTTCGCCAACATCTGATGTGCTGCGGGCAACCAAAGGATCTGCGGATCGGGAACCAGCAGGTGCCGAGCAAACCCCAAGGCTTTTCCTCTTACCCGCGCCAAAAGACTCGCAGCAGCGCGCCCTTCTGACTGCCACACCAATTTTTTGGCAGTGTAGGCTGGTTCGAAGGTGATGGCGCGGAGGACTTCTGTGCCCTCTGGCACATCGCGCGCCAATGATGCGTCGTAGACTGGCACCGAGGGACTGCGCGCCGTGAGCACCGTCGGCGTCACACCGCAACCGGGTAGATACTTGACGAGCTTGAGCACGCGCTGCACCCCCGCCCCTCCCACGGGAGGAAAAGCATAAGAAACGACTAGAGCGCGCATCATTCACCGTCCGCAATCCAGGGCAGTGAGTCGCAGGAATCCGCCTGCGCCCGCTTGCGGATCGCTGAAATTGGTTGATTCGGTAAGACGCAGCTCACAATTCGGCGGCGTCAAAGAAACGCGGTAGTGTTTTCCAGGCGTTAACCCTGCAATCACCACCAGATCGGCAACGCCGCCCAAAGCGGCGCCTGCGTTGGTCACTGGTGCACTCGATGGCGCTGAGTTAAAGAGTACCGCGATCACCCGCCCGCCAACGCCGCCAATTGCACCGCTGAGTCCTTGACCGTGGAGAGGGAGCGCGAGCGGGGCCTGAGCATTCGCGGGGCCCGCCGTGATAAAGTGCAAAAACGAACGCTCGCGACGTTTAACTGGGCTGGTCACCTCAATCCGCCACATCGGTCCCCAAGGTTGATTCAAGCGATGTGAACCTTCGCCGGATGGCGTTGGTTCGCGTCGCACCAAAGGGTGCGCCCCACTGGGCTCGATGGTTCGGATGTCGACCCGCGATTGACCCACTACCGCACTTGCCAGATCGGAGGCAATTGCAGGGAGCTTAGTCACATGAGCCGCCCACGTTACGGCGGTCTCCGGGCTGTTCGTCGTCACCCGATCATCGATCACCAGCAGTGAGGGCCGTACGAATACGAAACTGCGTGTCATGCTTTCGACTGCCCGTTTGCTGCAGCCCTCAACAATGCATTTGGGAGCGTAGGCGTCAGTCAGATCGCCTACGGCCACAGCAGCGACACCGTCGTCACCGAATCGCGTCGTCTTCACCTTCAGGCCCCAAACGCCTTGATTCGGCGGATAGTTCATTACCTCGCCGCCGTCATCGACCAACAAGCAGTTGTGGTTGATGGTCGCGGAGCCTTCAGATCCGCCGCCATCGACCAGCAGGCCATCTGCACCACGAAACAGCTCGAAGTGCCCTTGATCAGCATCCTGGTGATCCTCGGCCAAATGCGGACCTGCTTGAAACGAAGCCCAAACCGAGGAATGCGACCAGTCGCTGCGCACAAAGGCGAGCCCCTGTCCGGACACCAGCAAACTCGTTGCTCCGTCGCGGGGTGAGCGCTGCTCAGCGTCGAGACGCTCTGCCAAAAGGCCAACCCACGCTTGTTCGCGTCGGAGTGGCGGCAGTGCGTGAGCAGCAAGCCAGCGCGCCTGCGCAACACGCTCTGCGTCAACTCCGTCCAAGGCGATGCTCACTGCGGCAACTGCAAGCCCGGATGGAACAGCGGGGTGCTCGCCCCACGTGCCGCCATCATAAACGGAACTCTCGTCAGGTAATAATGCGTGCGCATGGTGGATTACGACCTGACCTAACCAGGGCAGTTTGCTCAACACGTCGACACCGGCGCCGGTTTTCATCGCCTTGGCCACTAGGGCAATCTCAAGAGTGGTGTATTCACCGTACTGCCAACCCTCGGGCCATCCGCCGCCTGCCAGCTGATCGCGAAAGATGGGCAAAACACGCTCCGAGAGTTCGCGGCGTGCCTGCTCCAACCAGCGATCGGCCGCAGCGCTCTCGCCCGCCGCGGCGAGCCCCGCGAAGCTCAGCGTCGTCAGATAGCCCCAGTAGTAGTTAGAGATCGCCTGATCGCGCAGGTATCCCTGTTCTTGATACCATGAGATCCAGTGCTCCAGCCGTTGGAGTATTTTCTTCCTCAAGCTGTCGGTCATCCCCGGCGCCTGACGTAGCCAGTCGTAGGCCAGTGCGCTGTAGGCGCCGAAGGTGCGGATCCCATAGCCAGAATCGTAGCGCACGACTGCATCCCCTCCCTTCCCATCACCGACCGCAAAGCGATCATCAAGCAGGGCGTTGAGGTATGTGATCGCTCCCTGCGCGTAGCGCGCATCACCCGTCGCCTGCCACATCAAAGCTAGGCTCGCCACAGCATCGGCCCACTCGAACCCCTGGTACCCAGAAGCAATCGGACGAGCCAAAGCGTCATTGGCGCGCTGCTCAGTATTGCGAAATGCGGGTGTTTGCTGACGCGCGGCGTCTCGCAGCCTGGTCAGCGCGGGGAGATCGAGCACAATGCGCCCACTGTGGTCGGCTCTTGACTCCATGCGGTTGGGCTCAAGCGGCACACGCGATCCAACTCGACGCGAGTTCGACTCATTTGCGGCTGCTCGACGAAAATCGAAGCGGCCGCAGCCTACTCCCAAAGAAGCAGCGATCAACACTACCGCAAGACGAAGAGAGCTTTTCATGACACCATCCAACGCACGATGAGGTGGGCACACACGATCACGCCCAAGTTGATCAGCGCGATCGCTACAAGATCGCGACCATGGAGCGTCACTCGGAACGTCGGATCATGCCGACGCAACGCCCCATAAAATGCTCCACAAAGGCCGAGATAGATCCAAAGCACATAGTGGTACGTGAACGACAAGAAGAAGATGCCCACGGTCAAACCGGCAAACGCCGCGATCAATCCTGTTGCCCAGGCGCGCACCACGCGTTCTCCGGGAGAAGGGTTATGGGTGCGTGACCTTTCAATGTGGCGAATTGCCGCGACCGGGATCTTGACGGACAGGTATACAATCGCGCCGAAGAGCAGCATTCCGGGCAAGCCCAGCTCTGCGAGTGCGAGCAGGTACGAATTGTGAGCGGTCTTGTAGTGGTATTCACCGAATTGCCCCAAGCCTACGCCCAGCAGAGGATGATCCCGCCACATGGACAGCGCCTCAGCCCAGCAGTCGAGGCGCTCTAATGTCGAACTCGAAGCATCCCCGCCGCGACCACCCAACACCAACAGCGGCAGAGCAAGCACGCCCCCAATTAAGTAGCCTACTACTCCCACTCGTTTGCTGAAGTACGCGGCGAGCACAATCAAGAACACCAGTTGTCCGCCACGCGAACCGGTGAGCACCGCACACAGCAAGACCAGCGCCAGCGTCAGTACGCTGAGCATCTTTCGCGCTAGCGAGCGCCGCTCGGCTTGGTCAAATGCAAATGCCAAGGGCAAGCCAACGGCGCCCGCGAGTGCCAGCTCATTCGGATCTTGGAGCACTCCGCGGTATCGAACGCGACCCCCACCGATCGACGTGGTGCCAAACAGGCCAATCCGTTCGCACCGATACTCGCCACCGGGCTCCGCGTCGCCCAGGTAACATTCACGCGGGGTCGTGCACGGCCGGCCGTCAGCCCTACCAGACGACGTGTCGTGGGGATCGGACTCGTCAATCAACACACAGCCGCTGGCGGCAAAGCCTTGGTGCACCCCGATGCCACACACCAGCAGAACCATGGACAATACGGTCGCAGCCACGACGTGTAACCCGCGAAAGCTCTGCACCCCGTGAGCGATGAGCACGAATAGTGCAACGCAGATACCCAGGCCCATGATCTGCTCGAATGCATCCCCTTTCGCTTGGATCATGGCGCTGGCCGAAGCCCAAACGAAGAACAACGCGACCCAAGGCAACTGTGGCGTAATGGACAGGTGTGTATTTTTGACACGCACATCGATCAGCCACCCAAAGAGCGCCAACGCGAAAAACACGTACAGCAGTGGCACTGCCTGCAGCCGTTCAACGAACTCCTGCGGGCGAGCGTAAATCAGAATTATCAATGCAACGATTCCAGGTATTGCGAACATTGGAGATATCTCAGTGCAACGACTTGTTACGAATGCCGTGTTCAAATTCACCGTCGTGATGGCGGCCGTGACCAGCGCGTGCGCCGCGCACGACGTAAACCCGAGCGCGGCCGCGATCTATGCCGACGCCGCTCGCAATGATCCACGATCCAAGCCCTACGTCATTGGCATCGCTGACGTGGTCCGCGTCGATGTCTGGAAGGATGAAAGCCTCTCCACTGAGGGTGTCGTTCGTCCCGACGGCAACATCACCATGCCCTTGGTCGGCGAACTGCGCGCCGCAGGACGCACCGCCAGCCAGTTGCAACAGGATGCCGCGCAGCGCTTGGCGTCCGTGATCAAGGACGCTGTTGTTACGGTATCGGTAGCGGAGATCAACAGTTACCGATTCACAGTGGAGGGTAACGTGGAAAGACCGGGACTGTTCACCTCGCGCTATTATTTGACCGTCTCTCAGGCAATGGCGCTTGCAGGCGGCCCCAATCGTTACGCCTCCACCGACGATGTCGTCATCGTGCGCCCCACAAGGGAAGGCTTGCAGCGCATCCCCATCGACTACGACCGGATCTTGTCGGGAAGAGACCCCGAACAAGACATCGTTATCCTCTCTGGCGACACGGTTCGGGTGCCCTAAGCTGTGGCTCTGGTTCAGACCACCTCGTTGGTTCAGAAGACGGTGCGTGGGGCACTGTGGACCACAACGGCGGGATTCGTTTCGCGCGCTGTCGGCTTGGTCGCAACACTGATCATCACCCATTTCGTGGACCCCGGGGAGTACGGGGAGGTCACGGTGGCCGCGGTGCTGACCATGACCGTTAATCAACTTTCCACCATCGGCTGGGGACAATTCCTGGTATCTCGGCCCGACGCTCCGCCCAGTGCGGCCTTTCACGTAACCATCTTTCACGTGTGTTTGGGGGCGCTGGCACTCGCGCTGCTGGTTCTTGGGGGCAATTCTGGACTGAGCTTGTGGTTGGAAACGCCACGACTCATGCACTACTTGCCTGGGTTGGCGCTGAGTTCGCTGCTGGATCGCGTTGCATTCGTGCCTGAGCGGATCCTGGTGCGTGACCTGCGTTTTGCTCGCCTCAGCGCAGTCCGAATGACGGGAGATCTGACCCACAGCGCCGTCAGCATCGCCGCGGCCGCTCTGGGTTTGGGTGCCGCTGCGATAGTAGCCGGCAGCGTCGCGCGGTCGACAGTCCGGCTGGCGCTGTATGTACGCAGCGTGCGACTGCAAACCTGGCTCAGTCCGAGCCGCTTGGATCCGAAGCAGATCCGCGAATTGCTGGCATTCGGCGTACCGATGTCGTTGGGAGGGCTCTGCGAATTTGCCAGCCGGCGCTGGGACAACTTGCTGGTATCCCGCTTCTTTGGCCCCGCAACGACGGGCATGTACAACCTTGCGTACAATCTGGCCGACGTTCCCGCGATTCAGATTGGTGAACAAATCGGCGACGTGTTGTTGCCATCCTTTGCGCGCATGCACCTCGAACGACGCCGCGCTGCCTTGCTTCGTTCGCTTTCGTTGCTCAGCCTGATCGTTTTCCCGTTGGCGGTGGGATTGGGAGCCGTGGCCCCCAGCTTGGTTGCCGTGATCTTCGATCCTCGTTGGCAAGCGATAGGGCCAATGTTGATCCTGCT
>DATJEQ010000207.1:0-17009 GCA_035496495.1 Polyangiaceae bacterium | reverse complement strand
TGCGCGAAAAATCAACCCCGGAGGGGACGAGAACCGGAGGGGACGAAAACCCCGAAGGATTCAGCTAGTCGCTAGGGCCTGTTGCACGACGCTCACGGCGTCCGCGATTTTGATGCGTTCTTGACGGCGGTCGTCGCGGTGGCGGATGGTGACGGTGTCGTCTTCGCTGGTTTGGCTGTCGACAGTTAGGCAGTAAGGCGTGCCGATTTCGTCGTGGCGGGCGTAGCGTTTGCCAATCGCGTGCTGTTCGTCGTAGCGCGCGTTGATCCCCACTTTGAAGAAAGCCTCCGCGATGCGGCGCGCCACCTCTGGCATCCCGTCGCGTTTCACCAGCGGCAGAATTCCGACCTTGTACGGCGCGAGGCGAGGGTGCAACCGCAACACTGTGCGTTCGCCCTTGCCTTCAGCGTCGGCGGCCTCTTCGGCGTAGGCGTCGCACAGAAGCGCCAAAACGCCGCGCGTGGCCCCTGCAGCCGGCTCGATCACGTGTGGCGTGTAATGCCAGCCGGGCTTTCCTGTTTCGGGATTCGTGGCTTCCGGATCGAAGTACAAGAGCTTCTTGCCTGAGCCAGCGGTGTGGGCTTTCAGATCGTAATCCGTGCGCGAGGCAATGCCTTCCAACTCATCCCAACCCCAGGGGAATTGGTATTCGACGTCGAAGCAGCCGTTGCTGTAGTGCGCCAGCTCGTCCGGCCCATGCGCGCGCAGGCGCAAATTTTCGCGTTTGAGCCCCACGCCGGCCCACCAATTGACGCGCTGATCCTTCCAATAATCCAACCACTGCGGGCCCTCCCCGGGGGGCACGAAGTATTCCATTTCCATCTGCTCGAATTCACACGAGCGGAAAATGAAATGCTCCACGGTGACTTCATTGCGAAAACTCTTGCCCATTTGCGCGATGCCAAAGGGCACCTTCGCGCTGGTGCTCTGCTGCACATTGAGAAATTGCACGAACATCGCTTGCGCCGTTTCCGGTCGCAAATAGACTGACGAGTCACTCATTGCAGCTTCCACGCGTTTGCGCAGTTCCACAGCGTCGAGGCCTTGTTCAACGGCAAGGCGCACGGTGTCGATGATGCTGCCCACGGGATCAACCGGGCCCAGGCTGGTGCGGAACATCAAATTGAATTGGCGCTCAGCACTCAAAAAAGGTGATCCGCAATTGGGGCACACATAGCCCCGTGAGCCGGCCTTTGCACCGAGCAGATCTTTGCCGTCGCGGCGCAGATCGATGCCGTCGCTCTCTTTCAATTTTTCTTGCACCATCTTGGCGCGCCCCTTGTCGCCCAAGGTGATCGGGGCGTCGTCCCCTTCGGCCTTGCGCGGCGCTTTGTCAGCGCGAAAGCGTTCGCCGCAGGCTTTACAATCCACCAGCGGATCGGAAAAATTCGCCAAGTGCCCGCTGGAGCGCCACACCTCGGGGTGCATGATGATCGACGCATCGATGCCGACGATATCTTCGCGCTTGTATATCATCGCGCTCCACCATTCGCTCATCAGGTTGCGCTTGAGCTCAACGCCCATCGGGCCGTAGTCGTACGCGCTGCGCAGCCCGCCATAGATCTCTGAACTTTGGAAGATGAACCCCCTGCGCTTGCACAGGGAGACGACTTTTTGCATCAAATCCGATTCGGGCACCGCGGTCATGGCGCGCCTTGTAGCACAATTGCCGGCCTAAAGAGCTACAAAGGCCGCAATTTCCCGGGTGAAATGCCGGCTGGAGGCCCTGCCAGGGGCTGCCTTTCAGGACAAAGGAATGGTACACGAGCACAGGGTGAGCGACGTCGAAGACGACGAAGTAGTCAAGGCGACCAAGCGCGCGAAGCTTCGACGCGCGCTGATCAAGTTTGCATTGGGGTTGGGTGTCGGAGCGGCCGCGCTATTTGTGGGTCTCACTGTGGGCGGAATGCTCGAGGAGCATTGGTTGAGGGGTCGGGTGATGCCACACGTCGTGGTGCTGGGGACGGATTACAGCGGGTTACGGCCAGAGCAGGTGCACGCCGGGCTTTTGGTGGCCAAGGCCCAAGTACTCAATCGTCACTGCCGAATCGTGGTCAAGGGGCAGCAGTTCGAAGTCACGCCCGGGCGAGCCGGATTTGATTTTGACGTCGCCAAAGTCGAACAAAAAGTGATGCAGAGTGGGCGCACTGGCTCGTGGTGGAGCCGCTGGCGTTGGCGCTTTCGACGCCTATTTTACCCACAGATTATCGACGTGGAGCCCCAATTCGGGGCGATACAGTTAGAGCCCCTGCGCAAAGACTGGAGCACCGCGATCGACAATCCGCCTGTGGAAGCCAGGATTGAATATGAACAAGGGGTGGTAAAGGGCGTCCGCCCGCGTGTCGGTTCGATCATCGATACCGCGGCGTTCATCGATGCGTGGGGCACCGCGCTCACTTCAAGCTCGAGTACGGATCTGCTGCGGGTTGAAGCGCCGCTCAGCAGTTATCAGCCCAAGGTATCGGTCAATGCGCTGGCTATTGCGCAAAATCGCGGGCAGGTAATGACCCAGGCCCCGATCACCCTGGCGTACGACGACATGCGCTGGGTGATTTCTCGTGATGCTCTAGGCAAAGCATTGCGCAGTACCCCTAAGCCGCCCGATGAGCTGGAAGTGACACTGGATCCGGCAGAAATCGACCGTGCGCTGATAGAGCCGCGCGCGGAGTTGGAGCGCGCAGCGGTGGACGCACATTTCCTAATAGATGCCCAGCAACGCGTAACGCTCGCTCCCAGTTTGCCCGCGAAGCGCATTGCGACTAACGACGTGATCACGGCGCTGTGGATCGCGGCCGACACTCCGCAACGCACGCTGACTGTGCCGCTGCACGAAGTGCAAGAAGCGCAACTGACAACGGCGCAGGCGCAGGCGCTGGGCATCACGCAGCACGTTTCCGGCTTTACGACGCATTACGTCTGCTGCCAGCCGCGCGTGAAGAACATTCACCGCATGGCCGATCTGTTGAATGATACGGTGCTGGTGCCGTTTGAGATCCTGTCAGTCAATGGCAAAGTGGGCGAGCGCACACAAAAGCGCGGCTTCGTCGCGGGCCCCACGATTGTGGAAGGAGAAATGGAAGACACCTTCGGCGGCGGGGTCAGTCAATTCGCCACCACCTTGTTCAATGCGGTGCTCGAGGGGGGCTACCAGCTGCTTGAGCGCCAGGCGCACAGTTACTATTTCAATCGCTATCCGCTGGGGCACGACGCCACGCTGTCGTTCCCGAAGCCCGATCTGATCTTCAAGAATGACACCCAGTACGGCCTGTTGATTAAGGCGTCGTATACGGAAACATCAATCCGCATCGATTTATACGGCAACAATGAGGGACGCAAAGTGCAGCGCAAGGTTTCCGCGGCATTTGACTTCAAAGATCCGCCTGTTGACTACCTGGCGGACGATCAGCTCAAGCCCGACGAAGAAAAGGTGAAAGAGGCGGGCAGCAGAGGATTCAGCGTGATCGCAACGCGTATCATCACCAAAGCGGATGGCACTCGCACCCAAGAGGCGCGCAAAGTCGTCTACAACCCGCGTCAACGCGTGGTTGCCGTGCACCCTTGCATGATCCCAAAGGAGGATTCCGATCACACGGGCGAGGAGTGCCCCAAGCCGGAAGAAGCGCAAGCCGCTCCGGCGGGCACGGGCGGGGCGCCCAATGCGAGTCAGCTCGGTGCCGTCCCGCCCAAATCCGAGCACTGACAACAAATTCGCCGCAGCGTTAGCTTCCAGCTCGGAACCGGCTAAGCTGCATGCATGGCGCAAGAGCGTTGGCAGCCCGAGCCGACTGATTTTCCGCCGACTGTGATCACAGTGGACTCGCCGCCCGTGGAGTCGATGCAGTTCGCCGCCTTACCCTGGGCCGCAACTCTGGGCGTCGCTAGCGCGTGGCATACTGCGGAGGAGATGTCACGCAACGCTGAACGGATCGCGTCCGAGTTTCGCGGTCATAGGGCAGGGCGCGCGGCATTGTTCGCCCTGGTTGCCGAGCTGCTCGCGGTGGGCAGTGTTGCTCTTGCTCTGTTGCCGCTGATTGCCTTGTCATTTCCCCGAGCCGCGACGCGCGCTCTGTTCAATCCGTCGTACGCCTTATTACTGGGTGGCGAAGCAGTGGTAGGGGTGGTGCTGATGGCGCTCTTGATGGTGGGGCTGCACGCGCTGTGGGCGTGGGGCATGGAGCTCGGCGTGTGGAATCGAGGTCTGCCGCGCAACTGGAATAGCGGCGTGGCGCTCGCTTGTTATTCCTGCGGATGGGACCTGGTTACTTCCCCTTTTGGGGTGTGCGTGTTGCTGTTCGGCAAAGGTCCGCGCAGCGTTGGTCCGGTAGTGCGGGCCGCTCTCAACGCCCCGCGACTGTGCGTGAATGCGTATTTGCAGGGCGCGCGCGAGTTCTCAGAGGCCGATCAGAGCGCTGTGCTCCGCTTCGCCGTTTGGGTCACAGCGCCTGTGGTGTTGCTGTTAGCGGGCGGGTTGCTGGTGGGCTTGGTCGCGATCCTGGCGTGATCGAAATCGGCAGTCCCTACAAGAGTTTGCGCAAGCGATAAACGACGCTCTCCATCGTCTTGGTGGTCCAGTGGCGCTGCTTGAATTCCAATGCCTTGACCTCATGGCTTTGTTCCAAATCGCGTAGAAAGGAGCGCTCCATCGTCTCAGCGAAAGTCGCATCCTCCACCGCCACGTTGAGTTCTAGGTTGGTGAACAGGGAGATGTAGTCGAGGTTGAAGCTGCCCAGCGTACTCCAGTAGCCGTCAATCACCGCGCTTTTGGCGTGCAGCACGTTCTGGTGCCATTCAAAAATGCGCACCCCGGCATCGAGCAGCGTCTCCCAGCGGGCCTGGCTCGCGAACCCGATCAGTGGCACGTCGCTCACCTTGGGCACGAGCACCCGCACATCTACTCCGCGCGTTGCAGCACGCCGCAAAGTGCCGATCACGACGTGATCCGGTATGAAGTAGGCGTTGGTGATCCAGACACGCTGCGACGCGGTGTCAATGCGCTGGCGGTAGGCGCGCGTGATTTCCAATCGATTGCGAAAGAACGCTTGCCCTAGCACGCGCACGCGCTGGTTGGCGATCTTCACCGGACTTGCCAATCGTTGCAGCGACGAGCCAGCGCAAGCGCTCCATGTTTCGTTGAAGGTCTCGATCATTTTGGCAACGACGGGGCCTTCGATCTGCACAACGTCGTCGCGCCATGGCAATTCCGTACTGCCTTTGCCGGGTAACCAGCGATCGGCAATGTTGAACCCACCGGTGAATCCCAAGCAGCCGTCGATCAGCATCATCTTGCGATGATCCCGGCGTGTGAGAATCGCGGGCGCAAAGCGCTGGCGCCAGGGTGCAATGGGGTTGAAATCGACCACCTGGACCCCATGCGCGCGCAGGTCGTCGAACATGGCGCCGTCACTGGTGATCGAGCCCAGTGCGTCGTAGATCACCGCCACCTCCACGCCCCGCGAGTGCGCCTCCTTCAAACTTGCAGCAAAACGCCGCCCGATCTGATCCGAATCGAACCAGTACATTTCGACTAATATTTGCTGCGTCGCGCGGTCGATCGCCGCTAACATTGCGGGAAAGGCCTCTGTGCCGTCGCGCAGCAAGGTGACGCGGTTGCCCTCCACGAACTGCTCGTGCACGGCGCGTTTCTTGCGGCGTAGCCGTTCCCTCAGGGCCATGGCGTTATCGTGCCAGAGCAAGGCTGAAACCGCACGTTCTTGCGCTGGGGCCACCTACGGCGTAGTGAGGCGGCCCGATGATCACCGTTTCCGGCGTGGGCAAAGCGTTTGGCGCCCGGCGGCTGTTTCACGACGTCACGATGCAGCTCGACGCGCCGCGCCGCTTCGGGTTGGTGGGGGCGAACGGCTCGGGGAAGAGCACCTTCCTCAAGATGCTCAGTGGCGAGGAGCCGCTTAGCGACGGCGCCATCAGCTACGCACGGGGAGCGCGCTTGGGCATTCTGCGGCAGGATCGCTTCCTCAATGATTCAGAAACGGTGCTGGAGGTCGCCATGCAGGGCGATCAGCAGGTGCACGCGGCGCTCAAACGGCTGCACGACCTGGAAGGCGTGGCCAATGCCGTGGACGAGATTGGGCGCTTACACGATCTGATTGTGCACAATGAAGGCTACGCGCTTGAATCGCGGGCGAGCGAAATCTTGGTCGGTTTAGGCATTCCACAATCTTCCCTGCGTGAGCCGCTGGCAACGCTTTCGGGCGGCTACAAATTGCGGGTGCTCTTGGCGCAGGTGCTGATTGGGCGCCCCGATATTCTGCTGCTCGACGAGCCGACCAACCATCTCGATATTCTTTCCATCAGTTGGCTCGAAAAATTCCTGCTTGGATTTGCTGGCCTTGCCGTAGTGATCTCGCACGATCAGCGGTTCTTGAACGCCATTTCCACTCACATCTTGGATGTCGATTACGAGACGATCGAGATGTACACGGGCGACTATAAGGATTTCGTACGGCAGAAAACCGAAGCCTTGACCTTGAAGGAAGCTCAGATCGCGCGGCAAGAGAAAATCATTGCAGAGAAGCAGGCCTTCGTAGATCGCTTCAGGGCCAAAGCCACCAAAGCGCGTCAGGCGCAGAGTCGTGTCAAACAGATCGAAAAGATCAAGGTGGAGCGCCTGGCGCCCAGTTCGCGTCGTGAGCCGAAGTTTGCGTTCACACAAACGCGCCCCAGCGGTCGCGACGTGCTCAAGACAGAAGAACTGTGCAAGGCATTCGGCGACAACGTCGTGCTGAAGGATGTCAGTTTGCAGATCCACCGCGGGGAACGGGTGGCGGTGATTGGCGCCAATGGTTTGGGCAAGTCCACCTTGCTCAAATTGTTAGCTTCGAAGCTGCCGTCTGATAGCGGCACCGTGACTTGGGGGCACGAAACGAAAGTGGGCTATTTCCCGCAAAACCATGCGGATCTGTTGAGTCAGCCCAAGCAAACACCCCTAGAGATGGTGTGGGAAGGCTGCCCGCTGGAGCAAGAGAGCACTGTCCGTGGCCAATTGGGCCGCGTGCTGTTCACTGGCGACGACGTCAAGAAGCCGGTTGCTGCACTTTCCGGCGGTGAGGCGGCGCGGCTGATCTTTGCGCGCATCGCAGTTGAAAAGCCGAATGTGCTGCTGTTGGACGAACCCACCAACCATTTGGACATGGAGGCGATCGAAGCCCTCGCGCGCGCCCTGCAAGCCTATCCCGGCACGACAATCTTTGTTTCGCACGATCGCTGGTTCGTGAGTCAATTGGCGACACGCATTTTAGAAGTGAAGAAGGACGGAATCGCGAATTTCCCGGGCACTTACGAGGAATACTTGGCAAGTCAAGGCGACGATCACCTCAATGTGCGCGTCGTAATGCAGCAGGCCAAGGAAGCTCAGGCTAGGGAAGCAACGCAGCAACAAAGCAAAGCGCCAAAAGGCAAGGTGCAACAGGCCGGAGAGCAACGGCTTGCCGCTCCGGAAGATCCAGAAAGCAAATTAACGTGGGAAGAGCGTAAGAAGCTGCAAAATCGTCGCAAAACACTCCCACGCTTGCGTGAAACGGTGCTCGCCAAGATTCACGAAGCCGAACAGCGCAAACAAGGGATCACAGCGAGCTTCGCGGAAGAGGGATTTTTCGAGCGCACCGATCCCGATGTGATCAAGAAACTGCGGCTGCTGGAAATCGAGCTGGACTCCCAGATCGATGGACTCATGACGGAGTGGGAAACCCTTGAGAAGGAGATGGTTGAATTGGGCATTTCAGTCCAGTGATCACTCCCGGATGATCTTGGCGCCGTTCTTCGCCACGACGCCGTAATTCATGCTCTCGGCTACGGGGGTGCCACCCACGTACACGAACTTGAGCTTCTTTGCAGCAGCGAGCGGGGTCAGCTCAGTGACTTTGCTGTCTTTCAGGCTGACCCGTTCGAGTTTGGTCATGCCTGCGAGCGGGGTGAGGTCGCTGATTTGTGTGCCGTCGAGCATGAGCTCGGTGAGATTCGTCAAGCGACCGATCGGTCTGAGGTCGGTGATGGGCGTCTGCCCCAAGTCCAACCGATCCAAGTGGATCATGCCCTGGAGTGGCGATAGATCGGTCACTTTGTTCTGCGCCGCACGCAAGGATTCCAGCTTGGTGGCGCCGCTGATCGGCGACAAATCGCTGTAGCCGCCCGCACCCAGGAACAATTCTTTAAGGCCGGTCATGTGCGGAAAGACGCACACGTCGAGCGCCGCCAAGCGGATCTGAGAAATATTGAGCGAAGTGAGCTTACCCAGATCTGCCGCGCTGATGTCGCCCGTTTGTTTGTCGAGCTTGCGCCGGACGGCTGCTTCGAAATCTGCATTTGGGAAGTCGATGGCTGGGCCTGGGGGGCACTCTGCCGCCGTACGTTCCTCCTTTGCCTTTTCTGGTGCTTTTTCTGGCACTGTCTGAGCAGCGGGCGCCGCGGTGATTGCAGCGGCCGCCTTTGCTGCAGCGGCTGGGGCTTCACGGGGTGCATCCGCTGGGGGTGCGGGCTTTTCCTCCTCACAACCCAACGACGGAGCAACGATGAGCAAAGACAGGATCGATTGCAGAGCGAGAGCTTTCATGAGGCGAACCCTAGCAGTTTGGTCCCGGCGGGTGGACCCTCAAAACCGCGCTTCACCGGCAGAGGCACATCGATTAACTCACTCGAATCATGAAGTTAGGGAACCGTGCATTGGTCCGCGTCTGGATGCTCGCGGGTTTATGGTCGTGCTCAGGAGCTCGCGCACCCGCAGAGCCGGCGCAGAATGCAGTGACGCCCCAAATATCAACGACGCCAACCCCGAGTGCGTCGCCCGCGGCGTCGTCTGCGCCGGCCGCAGCGCAACCCGCGACAAATGCGGAACACGGTCCGGCGACCCTTCCAGCAGTGGGGAGCGCATTAGCACAAGCGCCACATGTTGCTGCGCCGTCGACGACCAACGACGGATCCTGCCCCGCAGACATGCAACTCGTCGCGGGGGATTATTGCAGTGACGTCGAGTTTCACTGCCTGAAGAGTTGGTACGACGAACCGAACAAAAAAACGGTGTGCGAAGATTTTGAACCAACGAGCAAATGCGTCGGCAGCAAATCCCCTAAGCGCTTTTGCATCGATCGCTACGCCTGGCCCAACGTCAAAGATGAGCGCCCAGAAGTAATGAACAATTTCTACCAAGCACAGGTCAAATGCGCCGCGGTGGGCAAGCGCCTGTGCACCGAATCCGAATGGACGATGGCGTGCGAAGGGCCAGAAATGAAGCCCTTTCCCTACGGCTACAAAAGGGACGTTAACAAATGCAACGGTGACCAACCGTGGGACAAGCCCGACATGAGCAAAGTGCGTGATCGAGATCCGGACGAATTGGCGCGCTTGTGGCATGGCGTGCGCAATGGGCAGCAGCCCCAGTGCGTGAGTGATTACGGCGTTGCCGATTTAGCGGGCAACACCGACGACGTGGTTTCCAACGAAGAAACCAAAGGCGAGTACAACAGCTTGTGCACTGGCGGCCCCTGGTACAAGGGCGTGCGCAATCAGTGTCGCCCTAAGATCTACACGCACGATGAGGGCTTTTACTATTATTACTTGAGTTTCCGCTGTTGCGCCGAAAGCGACGGGCAAACGAGCGATCCACGCACGCCCCGTCAAAAGAAGAAAAACGAGGATTTCAAGAGCGTGGAGAGGCTGGCGCGCTTCAGCGTCGATCAAATGAAGCAGAAGTTGGAGCTGAAGAAGCAGGGGCAATGCACGTGCGCCGCCAAAGACATCCTGTGCAAGACGATGTGCGGCACGCTGTTAGGGCCAGGCGCCAAAGACGTGGTGCTCTCCCCGAGCAAACCTTGATTCAGCCGTGAATTAGCCGGCGCTCAGTTATTCAGCACCGAGTGGATTGATGCTGGGGCGACCGAAAACGAAACCCTGCGCGTAGCGCGCGCCCGTGTCGGCGACAGCCTTCAATTCGTCCAGCGTTTCAATGCCTTCAACCACGACGGCGGCGTCGAGCTCGTGACACATCGCGACCAGATGCTTCACAATGGTTTGTTTGCGAGGGCTCTTGTCCAGTCCGCTGATCAATCCGCGATCCAACTTCACGACGCTGGGGCACAAATCGAGCACGCGAGTCACGTTCGCGTGGCCAGCACCAAAGTCGTCCACAGCCAAGCCCGCGCCCGACCGCCAACACACTTCTTTCAGCACGCTGCTGCACAGGTCAAAATACTCAATGGCCGCGCTCTCAGTGATCTCCAAGAACAGTGGGGCATCGTGAAAGTAAATGGGGTCGTCGGGGCGAACGAGCCAACGCGACACCAGCTCGTCGGGGTGCAGATTGACGAACATCGGCAGCCCCTTCGGCGGTGAGCGAAATGCCACCTTGCGAATCGCGCGACCGAGCCGCCCGCACGCGCCCTCACGCACCGCGTGTTCGAACAGGATCGTGGGGTCAATGAAATGCTGGACGCTGCAGCGCACCAGTACCTCATGGGCAAAGATGCGCTTGCTGCTCAGATCCACAATCGGCTGAAAGACGACACTCAGGTCGTCCTCGGTGAGCGAGCGCACCGTGCGTGGCGCAGTAACGTCAACCTGAGAGATGGATTCAGACGAGCTGGCATCCGCCTCTTCGGCCTCTGCCATCAGTTCGCTTAAAATTGAGCTGCTACTCGCCATGCGGACCTGCGCGGACCTCCCAGCGTACATGAAGGATTCGGCGGGTAGACAGCGTCGTCAACGCTCCGACTGCAGATGAGTGGGCCGATCTGCGCGCTCTTGGGCAGGGGTGGTTGCAGGTGGGTAGGCGGTGTGGGAGATAGGCGTGGTTGTCGTACCTGCAGACCTGAGCTAGGAAACTTGCGAAAGCCTTAACCAATTTGCGATGAGCCACCCATGACGTTGCCCACCTTACAGCCTAGTCGTCACCTCGACGGTGTGAAATACGAGATCCGCGGAGAGCTGGCACGTCGAGCGGAGGCGTTGGAAAAGCAGGGCTTTGAAATCATCAAGTTGAACATTGGCAACCCCGGCGCGTTCGGCTTTCGCATGCCGGAGACAATGCGCCGGGCGATCATCGAAAATTTGGGCAACGCAGAGCCGTACTGCCACCAAAAAGGGATCTTCCCGGCGCGTGAAGCGGTAGTGATGCAGCAGCAAGCGCGCGGTGTGATGGATGTGAGCGCAGACGACGTGTTCATTGGCAATGGCGTGAGCGAACTGATCATGCTGTGCTTGCGCGCGCTGCTCGACCCAGGCGACGAGGTGCTGGTACCCAGTCCGGATTATCCGTTGTGGACGGCGGCAGTGGTGATCCACGGCGCCAAGGCGGTGCACTATCCTTGCCTGCCCGCGAACAATTTCGAGCCTTCGTTGGAGGAGATCGAAAACCGCATTAACGAACACACGCGGGCGATCGTGGTGATCAATCCGAACAATCCCACCGGTGCTGTTTACAGCCGCGCCACTTTGGAGGGCATCGCCAAGCTTGCTGAGAAACATCAATTGGTGGTGTTCGCGGACGAGATCTACGACGAGATGTTGTACGGCGGGGCGGAGTACGTACCCATGGCCACGCTGTGCAAACAGACGCTGTGCGCCACGTTCTCAGGTTTGAGTAAAGTGTACCGCGCGTGTGGACTGCGCGTGGGCTGGGTCAGTTTCAGCGGCATGAAGGATCACGCCCGTGATTACTTAAAGGCGCTTGAATTGCTGACCAGTTTGCGCCTGTGCAGCAATGTGCCGGGGCAGTGGGCAGTGCAAACGGCATTGGGCGGCTTTCAAAGCATTTATCAATTGACCAGCCCCGGCGGGCGATTGTTCGAGTCGCGCCGCGCAGTGATCGATGCGGCGGCGCGCAGCAAGTTTCTGCAGGTGGTAGCCCCGCGCGGCGCGATGTACGCATTCATCGGCGTCGATACGAAGAAGCTACCGAATTTCGACGATCGGCGGTTCGCTTTGGATCTGCTTGAGAAGAAGCATGTGCTCGTTGCGCCGGGCACCAGCTTCAACGTCGATTATAAGAACCATTTCCGCATCACGCTGCTGCCGGATGCAGAGCAGATCACGGATGTGTTCGCTCGTATCGAGTCGCTATTGAGCGAATATGCCACCGCCGCGGCGTAGCAATACGCGCCTGCCCTGCGGGCGACGCGCCGATATCAGAGGCCCAGGAATCAATGGCGCAGAATCAGTGGTCCAGAATCAGTGATCAGCGCAGGGCGCCGCGCCGTTCACGTGCGGGCAATGCGTGGCGTCATTGATCGAATTCGTGCTGGAGATGGTCTCCAAGTGCATGAGGCGGCACATCATATCCCAATGCGTGGTTTCGTTCGCCGCGCACATACTCAGGCACGTAGCCTCAGAGCCGCCAAAGTAGTTGAACATGGGGCACATCTCGAGGATCGATTTAACCGTGACGTTGCCCTTCACCGCACCGCTGCACAGCTCGGTGCAACCTGCGCTTGCGGCGGTTTGCCCGCCACTGCCGCCTGTGCCCCCGCCGCCAGAAGCCGCACCGCCTGCGCCGCCGCCGCCAGAAGCCATGCCGCCTGTGCCGCCGCCGCCTGAGGCCGTACCTCCCGTCGCCATCCCGCCTGAACCCGCTTGCGCTCCGCCAGTCCCGCCGGTCGTGGTGCCGCCCGTCGCCATTCCACCGATGGCCGGGGTTCCGCCGGTTGTGGTGCCGCCCGTTGCCGTTCCACCCACGGCCGGGGTTCCGCCGGTCGTCATTCCGCCGGTTGCAGTCCCGCCGCTTGCGGTTCCGCCCATTGCGGTGGTGCCGCCCGCCGCCATCATCGGCGATGCGGTATCAGAGCTGCAGGATAGCGAGAGCCCGAAGCCCACTAGGGCGGCGAGTAAGACAGGGGAGGAAGTGAATTTGATGTTTCGGTTCATTGGGAACCAACCCATACCAAGAGCCACGACGTCTGCCAGCTGGCTTGAGCAGGAACGAACTCAATTTGAGGGAGGGTGAAGGTTTCAAACCTCATTGTTTCGCGCCGCTCGACCTGTGGGGTTAAAGTCGCTACTCTTCTTCGGGTTACATGCGTTCTGGTGCACGGCTCTTGAGTTTGGCGTTCCTTGCGCTGGCAACTGTGGCGGGATCGCCCGGCTGTGCCGGGAACGCATTTTCCAGCGCAGGCGGCGCTGGGGGGACAATCAGCTCCGGCGGAAGCAGTAGCGGTGGCACGGTGGGCGGCGGCAGCGGCGGCACCGTAAACGGCGGCGGTAGTGGCGGCACTCGGCCCATGTTGGCCGATAGCAAGACACTCGACACCTTGACCCCGCTGGAGCGCGCCGCGCTGTGTGCGGAGTTGCGCGGGCTGGTTGACGCCAACTCCGACAGCACTGTGTACAAGAATTGGCACTGCACGATCCAGGCCTGGAACAAGGCAGCCATGGCGTCCGGCGACATGAGGGCGGTGGCGTGTCAGAATGAGTACCAACGTTGTCAGGCGACGAACACCGCACGCCTCTCCGACAACGTCACGTGCACGGATTTTGTCGCGCTCGATCAGATGTGCGCAACCGTCGGCGACTTGCGCACCTGTTACACACAGTGGGCGCCAATGATCCAGCAGGCGTACGATCAGGCCCTGATGGGTAAGCCGCAGAACTGTGTGGATGCTGTGCAAGCGGGGGGAGTCGACATGACGTCAGTGACGGTTACAGCGAACGTGCCGCAATCGTGCCTCAATATTGTGCAACAATGCATGTGACGTTGGGGCGCGATGAATCGCGCCCGTAGAGGTTGGGGCGCGATGAATCGCGCCCGTACATGACGTCATTGGGCGACTAGGTGATCGTCAATTTGGCGGACCATTTCTTGCCCACCTTGACGTCGTAGGTGCCGGCGGGCACGGCTTGCAGGGGATCGCTCCAGCGTTCGCCGTTCAGATGCACTCCGCCCTGAGTGATTTTACGGCGCGCGTCGCCCCCGCTGTCGGCGGCACCAATGGCGTGGATGATCTTGAAGAGCGGCCCGCTGGCTGCAGTGACGACGTGGGTTTCTTCAGTGGGGCGTCCGGCGAGCCACCACTTCAACGTCTCCTGCGCTGCCTCGGTGTTGTGGAAGCGGCTCACCATTTTTTCGGCAAGGCGCATTTTTTCGTCGCGCGGGTTCACGGTGCGGTCGGCTTCTTCACCCAACAACATGGGGAACCAGAGAAATAGCGTTTCGTCGCTGACGCTCATCACTTTGCCGAAAATCTCGCGCGGCGGCTCGGTGATGCCAATGTGATTGCCCTTGGATTTGGACATCTTTTCGACGCCATCGGTCCCGACCAACAACGGCACTGTGAGCACAATTTGTGGGCGCTTGCCGTAGGCTTCCATCAAGTGGCGACCCACATTGAGATTGAAGATCTGGTCGTGACCGCCCAGCTCAATGTCGCATTGCATCATCACCGAGTCGTAGCCCTGCATCAGCGGGTACAAGAGCTCGTGCATTGCAATTTGCCGGTTCTCTTCGAAGCGACTCTTGAAATCGCGCCGCTCCAGCATGCGCGCCAAGTTGTAACGCGAAGCCAGCGTGATCACGTCGTGGAACGTCATCTGCTTGAGCCAGCTGGAGTTCCATTCAATTTGGGTGAGCGCACTGTCCAAAATGCGAAAGCACTGGTCGGTGTAGGTCGCGGCGTTGGCCTTGATTTGTTCCTCGGAAAGGGGGGGCCGCAATGCATTGCGCCCCGTGGGGTCACCGATCAGCGCAGTGTAATCGCCCACCAAGAACGTGACCTGATGCCCCAGCTGTTGGAACTGCCTCATCTTCTCAAGCAGCACGGTGTGCCCCAGGTGCAGATCAGGCGCCGTCGGGTCGAACCCGGCTTTGATCTTCAAAGGCCGCTGTTCGGCATGGCTCTGCTGCAGCCGCTTGCTGAAATCCTCCGCAGGGCTCAAATCCACCACCGCGCGAGTGAGCAATGCCAACTGTTCGGCAGCCGGAGGAATCGCTGGCTTTGCGGTCATACCGATGCCGCTCATAGCGGAATTGCCGCCCAATTGCACCCGTGAAGCCCGCTTGGGGCTTATGCGCCGTGCATCCAGCGCTTGAGCATTGGGGTCATGGCCAAGAGCAGCAGTGCCGGTCCGATGCTGCTCACTACCAAAAATCCATAGATGGGCACGTCCCACTGCTTGAGCAGCTCTTCGAGGGTGCCGGCGAGGTAGTTTGCGACAGCGGAAGACATCAACCAAAAACCCATCGCCAACGACCCGACGCGCGCTGGCGCAAGCTTGGTGACCATCGACAACCCAATGGGCGAAAGGCACAGCTCGCCAATGGTGTGCAGCGTGTACACACAGGTGAGCCAGCCGGCCCCTACATGACCCATCGCAATGGCTCGTTGCTGACCGGCGTACATCACCACGAAGCCCAAACCCAAGATGATCATGCCGATGGCCATCTTCGTGGGCGTTGAGGTGGCGAAGCGTCCGGCATCTAACTTGAGCCACAGGCGCGAAAAGGTGGGGGCCAGCGCGACGATCAACAATGGATTGATGGATTGAAATTCGGAGGCCGCGATCTCGACAGCCTGGCCCGTCACGAGTCGATAGCAGCCCCAGCCCAAGGTGAGGGCGCCACCCGCCATGAAGAATCCACTGAGCGTGCGCCACATCATGCGCGCCCCTTTTTCTTCCTTCGTGCTGAGCAGCAGGTTGATGCCGGCGCCCACTTGCACCGCCGCTGCCAAAATAAGCCCGCCCCAGCCGAGCATGCGATCCGTCTGCGAATCGGCGAACAGCGTCATGGTGCCGCCCGCTTGCTCGAAACCCATCCAAAAGAAGATGTTGAAAGCACACAACACCAGCACCACCGACAGTTGATCGGTTTCGTTGCGCGTGCTGCCGCGGAAGAGCTGGTAGAGAACCAGCGCTAGAACGAGCAACCCTGCTGCGATCCGCAGGGCGAGGGGCGTCAGTTCCCAGGCGTTGCCCAGAAGGCCGCGCATTTGCACCACGACCCACACCAGGCCTGTGCCGCTGAGCACCCACAATGCCACATCGCGGTGATCGTTGCGACTCAAGCGCATCAGCTGCCCCAGCGGGGATTCATTGCTGCGGCCTGGTGGCATCCCAATCGCACCCAGGAACTTTTCACCCCACACGAATACGGCAAGCCCCGCGGTCATTCCGACGGCGGCCGCGCTGAAACCCAAGTGCCAACTGACGTGTTCACCCAAGTTGCCGCACACCAAGGGCGACAAATATGCCCCCAGATTAATTCCCATGTAGAAGATGGTGAAACCACCGTCTCTGCGAGCGTCGTGCTCGTGGTACAGGCCGCCCACGATGGTCGAGATATTCGGCTTGAAAAAGCCGTTACCCAGGACCAAGAGCCCCAGGGCGACATAGAGCAGCGGCTCGAAGGCCATGGCCAAGTGCCCCAGGGCCATCAAGCAGCCGCCGATCAATACCGCCTTGCGTCGGCCCAGCCATTTATCTGCGAAGTACCCGCCGGCAATCGGCGTGAGGTACACCAAACCGGTGTACACGCCATAAACCGTCAGCGCCGCCTCGCGAGGGAATTTTAGGTAATTGACGAGATACAGCGTGAGTAACGCCCGCATCCCGTAATAAGAAAATCGCTCCCACGCCTCAGTACCGAACAGGGCGTAGAGCCCCGGCGGGTGAGCATGCTCCTCTTGATGAGCGCTCTCCGCGCGCGGGATTGGTGCCGGCGTGACGCTCATCGTTGCCACTTTACCCCGATAGGGTTGCAGCGTGACTGCAAATCAGGCTTCGTTAAGCAATCTTTCACGGCGAATTGGGCTGACGTCATTGATCAGGTTTCGAGACCTGCCGAGGCGACGCATGGTATTAACGCAACTCAGTGGCTATCCCCCGAGGCCCCTGAGGGAGGGGCTCGCCCTATTAAGCAGGCCCTCAAAACAGGATCGATTTGCCGTGACTTACACAGCACAAAAGACACAACGAACTAGGCGGTTAACGGGGGCGCTGCTCGCATGCGCCACAGTGCTGGGCTTTGCGGCGAGCGCGGGGGCACAGCAGTCGGTGACGGGTGATATCAACGTCCA